>JAHJPT010000287.1 GCA_018819685.1 Alphaproteobacteria bacterium | reverse complement strand
GTCAGCGCTTCCGCGCCATAGGGTGTGGTCTGCCCGAAAGGGCGGCCGAGGAAGTCCGAGGAATACACCAGACCGAGAATCTGCTCCTTCCCATCGGCAGTCTGTGCGGACAGTTTCATTACGCCCTCGACCACATTCGCGACGAGAACCGCATCCTCGCCTTCCCACAGCAGCCGCTCGCCCTGATCCAGGTGCATGGGGCGGCCGATGTTGTTCAGAAGCTCGATTTCGTCATCGTCGAGATCGGCGCAGATCGCCCGATTGCGCACCGTACATGCTTGGCAGAAATTCATAGGGATCGCATTCGGTTCGGTTGATCTCTCATAGCGAAAAACAGGCGCTGAGGCTCGAGGTTAAAGGGTTTGACGGTGGTTCGGAATGGATCGGAAATGATTCGCTCGACGCGTTTCCAGCTGATGCTCGCTCTTTTCTCGCCCTCTGGGCCGAGCGATCGCGTGCAACTGCGACTTCAGGTGCTGCCTAGCATATCAACGCCAGGGCTGGCTAGGGAACGCGCTATCGCTCTCCTTTCCCACCGCAGAACCCCGGCCCAAAACGGTTGCGAATGATTTGCATTAGCTCTAGAGGCGCTCCGACTTGATTCGGGAGCCAAAATGAAACGTGCAGTTCTGCTTCTCGGCGCCGCCAGCGCCTGGCCATTTCTTCTCATGCATCGGCACAGACCAGCCAGGCTGCGGACGACCCGCAGAACGAAGACGAGACGATCGTCGTTTCAGCGGCCCGAACCCAGCTGCCTGCGAGTGCATTGCCGCTCACGATCGATGTGATCGACCGGGAACAGCTGGCGCGACAGGTGCAGATCTCCGGCTCCACCGTCGATGCCGTATCGGCCCTGCTGCCCTCGTTCTCGCCCACTCGGGAAAAGCTGACGGGTTCGGGCGAAAGCCTGCGCGGGCGCTCGCCGCTCTACGCTATCAACGGCATCCCGCAATCGACGCCGGTGCGAGACGGCTCGCGCGATGGCTACACTATCGATCCGTTCTTCATCGATCGAGTCGAGGTGATCTACGGCTCCAATGCGCTGCAGGGCATCGGCGCGACCGGCGGCGTGGTCAATCAGGTGACGGTCGGCGCCCCGGCAAGCGACGGAATCACCTCGCGAGCACTGGCGCAGGTCACCGCGTCAGATAGCTTCGTCGGCGAAGGGATCGGAGCCAAACTCGGCTCGCTGATCGGCTACCGGGCAGGCGGTTTCGATGCCAGTATTGGTGCCACGGTCGAACGCCGCGGCACATTCTTCGACGGCGCCGGCAACCGCATCGGGGTCGATGGGACTCAGGGCGAGTTGCAGGACAGCGACAGCTGGTCGGTCTTCGCCCGGTTCGGCTACGATTTATCGCCAAGCACACGTCTCGAACTGGTAGCCAACCGCTTCGAATTGGAAGGCAATGCGAATTACGTCCTCGTCCCGGGGGATCGAGCGGCAGGCATTCCAGCCACCAGCGAGCGCGGCACGACGCCTGGCGATCCGCCCTCCAACACCGCAGAACTGCTTTCCGCGTCGCTGACCGACAGCAATCTGGCGGGTGGTACGTTCATTCTGCAGGCTTTCTACAGCCGGACGGACGACGTGTTCGGTGGCGGTGTGTTCGGTACGTTCCAAGACCCGCGGATCGATCCGTCGAGGACATTGTTCGATCAGTCGGCCAACCAGTCGCGCAAACTGGGCGGCAAGGTCAGCTACGAGCGCGGGGTGCCGGGCTTCGAGGATCTGGTCGTCACCGTCGGTGCCGATGCTCTGTTCGACCGGACCCAGCAGATCTTGGCGCAGACCGACCGGGTCTGGGTCCCCGAGACCGATTTTCGCAGCATAGCCCCGTTCGTGCAGGGCAACCTTTCACTTGCGGGCGATCTGGTGCGCCTGGCGGGCGGGCTGCGCTACGAGAACGTCGAACTGTCCGTCGGCGACTATGAAACGCTCTTCAGCTACGGACCGGTACAGGTGGCGGGCGGCAACCCATCGTTCGAGGATCTGCTGTGGAATGCGGGACTGATCGTCGAGCCTCTCGACGGTCTGCGTGCCTATGGCAGCTACGCCGAAGGCTTCACGATCGCCGACGTCGGCCGCATCCTGCGAGGGATAAGCCAGCCCAACGTCGACATCGACGATTTCCTCTCGCTCGAACCGGTCGTCTCGAACAATCGCGAGCTCGGCCTGGAATACGATCGCGGAACGCTCACGGCATCGGCCAGCTATTTCTGGTCGACGAGCGATTTCGGTTCGTTGCTGGTGCTGCGCAACGACGTGTTCGAGGTCGAGCGGCAACCGATCGAGATCGAAGGCTTCGAAACAAGCCTTGCCTGGCGGACGCCGATCTCCGGGCTTTCGTTGAGCGGGGGCTATGCCGCGCTGGAAGGCCGCACCGACGGCGATGGCGACGGCTTAGTCGACGAGGACCTCGACGGCGCGAACATTTCGCCCGACCGGGTCAACCTCGCCGCCGATTATGCTCGCGGGCCGCTCAGCGCCCGCTTGCAGGCGCGCATGTATCTTTCCCGGGAGTTCAACGATGTCGCGACGGCGACCGATTTCGAGGGCTACACGCTGCTGGACGCCTTCGTCGCCTATGAAACCGACATCGGGGAATTCTCGTTGGCTGCCCAGAACCTTACCGATGAGTATTACGTGACCTACGACAGCGACACGGTTCGTGTCACCGATGACAGTCGCTTCTATGCAGGCCGTGGTCGTACGTTCACCCTGGGCTGGCGCGGCACCTTCTGATGCGGGTGGTTTCGCTGATGCATCGCTGGGCGGGTGCCGTTGCGGGCCTCCTCCTCGCGGTGATCGGCCTCTCGGGCGTGGCACTGGTGTGGGAGGAAAGCTGGATCGCCCTGCCTGGTGCGAGCGATGCTCTCGATCGCGATCCCGCTGCCCTCGGGCAGGCGATCGAAGCGGCGCTAGCGCAAGGCGTCTCGCTCAGCCGGATCACTTTCGCCAGCGAGGAGATGGCCTTGCATCAGGCGATCGACCTCGATGGCGGCGGGGCCTATCTGAACCAGGCAGGAGAGGTGGTCGACAGGTGGGAGACCATGTGGGGCCGACCGGAGCTGTGGCTGTTCGATCTGCACCACTATCTGTTCCTGGGCGAAAGCGGAAAGACCGTCACCGGCATTCTCGGTGTGCTGTTGCTGGCATTCACCGTGACCGGCCTGATCCTCTGGTGGCGGACGCGCCGGACGTTCAAATTTCGTCTGTGGCCGGCGCGGATGACCAAAAGCGCTATCGTTCGCCAGCACCGCGATATCGGCACTGTCGCTTCTCCGCTGCTGCTGCTTCTCGCCTTCACCGGCACCATGATGGTCTTCCCGCAAATCTCCAGCTGGATACTCGCCCCGGTCGCAAAGAGCGAGCAAGCGCCTGATACCCCAACCACTGTGAACAGTCCCGATCGAGATACCGATTGGTCTCTTCTGATGGTGAGAGCGCAGGCCGCTTTTCCCGAGGCCGTGCCCCGCCGCCTGATGATGCCCGGCGATCCCGGTGCTCCGGTCGCTCTGCGGCTGAAACAGCCTTTCGAGTGGACACCCAATGGACGAACCTATGTCTATCTCGACCCGGCGAGCGGAGATATCTTTGCCACGGTCGATCCAGCCGAGGGCGATACGGCGTCGGCCATCACCGAGAAGTACTATCCCGTTCACGCCGGCAAGGTCGGCGGGTTCTTCTGGCGTCTTCTGCTAACGGCCGGCGGGCTGGTTCTCGTCCTGCTCGGCTGCCTGGCGACATGGAGCTTCTGGTTCGCAGGGAAGGGGCGCTCGCGGCAGTTCCGGGAGCCCAGCGGCAGGCATGAACACCCTGCCCTGCCGCAGCCGCAAAAGCAGACCGGCAGCTGACGGCTCCAGCCGCTGCGTTGAAGCGGTCATACGGCTTCGAACCTGTGCTCTTGGCCTGCACTCGATCCTCGCTGCTCTTGACTGGCGCAGCCGACCGGTTCCAGCTGCCAACTCACAGGAGTTAGCGGACGGAGGGAGAGTATGGTGCTGACGGTCGATCTTGTAAGACAGGGTGCGATCCGATGGGGCAATAGGACCGCCATGGAATGCGGAGCTGCGAAACTCAGTTTCGGACAGGTCGATCGTCTCGCCAACCGCTTCGCCAATGCGCTGATCGGGCGGGGGCTGGCGCCGCAGGAGGCCGTCGGGCTCCTCGTGGACAACGGCCCGTTTTCCGTTTCCCTCGACTTCGGCTGCCTCAAGGCCCGGGCGATACGGGTGCCGCTGAATTCTCGCCTCTCGCAGGCCGAGCACCGCGCGATGCTGGAACAGACGCGGCCGCGCTTCCTGATCGCGAGCGCCAATCTTCGCGACCGAGCGGAAGCTTTGGCAGAGCATCTGCAGGGAATGGAGGTGCTCTGCCTGGGGGAAGAAGCTGCCGCAGAGCCCGGTTGGATCACGACGGCTGCGGACGGCGATCCGCTGCTCGCGACGCCGCCCGACGATATCGTCCTTGCGCTGTTCACATCCGGGACCACCGGAACGCTCAAGGCGGCGCAACATAGCCAGGCGAGCTATGCGGGGATCTGCACGAACATTCTCGCCAATCTGGTGTCTCCGAACCGCGGCGATGCCATGATTCACGCCGCCTCGCTGATCCATGCAAGCGGCACCTTCGTGCTCCCGTTCTGGCTGCGCGGGGGCCGGTCAATCGTGCTCGAGAAGTTCGACCCGGAGAGCTATCTCGGCGATGCTGCGGAATATGGTGCCACCCACGCCAATGTGGTGCCGACGATGCTCCAGATGCTGCTCGCGCACAGTCGCAGCCAAGATCCGGGGTCCTTGCGCAACGTGATCTACGGCGCCTCGCCCATGCCGCGGCCGGTGATGATGGATGCGCTGGAGCGTTGGGGCCCGATTTTCACGCAGTATTACGGCCAGACCGAAGCGCCGCTCGCCCTCGCGGTTCTGTCGCCGCAAGATCACGTCGGGCCCGATGCGCCGCTGTCGGCCTGTGGTCAGGTCTCGGTCGATGTGTCGCTCAAGCTTGTGAACGAGACCGGCGAAGTCGTGGGCGCCGGCGAAGTCGGTGAAATCGCGGTTGCAGGACCGATGGTGCACAAAGGTTATCTCGATGCCCCGCAGCTCGAACGCGAGACAAGGCTTGCGGACGGCTTTCTGCGGACCCGAGACATGGGTCGGTTCGACGAACGCGGCTTTCTGCATCTGGTCGATCGCACCAGCGATATGATCGTCAGCGGAGGCTACAACGTCTATCCCCGCGAAGTGGAGGATGCGCTTCTCGATCATCCCGCCGTAGCGGAATGTGCGGTGGTCGGCGCTCCCGATCCAAAATGGGTCGAGACCGTATGCGCATTCATCGTAGCTGTTCCGGGACGACGCCCGGCGGATCGGGAAGTCGGCGAATGGGTCCGGCAGCGCCTCGCGCCTCACAAGGCTCCGAGGCGGATCGAATGGGTCGAGTCACTGCCCAAGAGCGCGGTCGGCAAGGTTTTGCGGCGCGAACTGCGCGACCGGTTGAGGAGCAACACCGATGACGAATAGCGTACTGATCGAGCGATCGGGCCAGGTGTGGGTGGTGACGATCGACCGACCCGAGCGGCGCAATGCAGTGGACCGTGAAACCGCCGCAGCGCTTGCCGATGCATTCCGCGCCTTCGACGCGGACCCCGAAGCGGCGGTGGCCGTGCTAGCTGGAGCTGGGGGCACCTTCTGCGCGGGCGCCGATCTGCAAAGCTTCGCGCAAGGCGAAGGCAACCGGGTGAGTGCACAGGGCGACGGGCCGATGGGGCCCACGCGGCTTGCGCTGACAAAGCCGGTGATCGCAGCCGTGGCGGGTCACGCGGTAGCCGGCGGGCTCGAGCTGGCCTGCTGGTGCGATCTTCGGGTGGTCGAGCAGGACGCCGTCTTCGGGGTGTTCTGTCGCCGCTGGGGCGTGCCGCTGATCGACGGCGGCACGGTGCGCCTGCCGCGGATCGTGGGTCGCAGCCGAGCGCTCGACATGATCCTGACAGGGCGACCGGTCGGCGCCGATGAAGCCAAGGAAATGGGTCTCGCCAACCGTGTGGTCCCGACCGGGCGGGCGCGGGAGGAAGCGATCTCGCTTGCGCGGGATATCGCCCGCTTTCCCCAGGTGACCATGCGATCCGATCGGCAGTCGCTTTACCTGGGCGAAGCTCTCGCGCTCGACGATGCGATCGCGACAGAGTTCGAGCTGGGCGTCGGCAATCTCGAAGAGGGGCGCGTCGGCGCCGCCCGCTTCACCTCTGGGCGCGGGCGGTCAGGAGGCTTCGACGACATCTAGCGCCGTGCAATCGTGAGCGGCACTGCAGACTTGCGGCGGCCCGGGGCTCCTTGTCAGCCCTTGCGCTTCTTGCGTGCGGCGTAGCGGGCGTCGCGGGCGGCCTTGCGCTCGGCTTCGGTCGGCTCGGGCTTCTCGCGCTCGGCCTTGGCGGCGGCGCGCTTTTCCTGTTCGATCCGCTGCGCTTCCTCTCGCTGCTGCTTGACCGCTTCGCGCTTGGCAGCGGCCTTGGCATCGCGCGCCTGCTGGCGTTCGATGCGGGCGGCGACTTCGGCTTCGTCGGGCTTGGGCGCGGCTTTCAGCTTTTCCAGCGCGCTCTTCTTGGCGCGGGCCGAGGCGGCTGCCCGGTCCTGAAACCCCGGATCCTTGAAACCCTTCATTAAAATTCGCTCCTGAATGCAGATGGTTGGATCGGCCTGCTCACCCCCGCGCAAGTCGCGCGAAAAAGATGCCTGTCGGGCTCGTCGGCACCGCCCCTAGGACATTTCGCCGGGAATCGCCATAGCTGTGAACAGTGCCGGTGACGGACGCCAGCGCCTGGCGCCTAGTGCGTGGGCTCGAACCACACCGGCGGGTCGCCCGGCTTCCATGGCTCGGCCCGCAGCATGATTGCGTTGAACAGGCGGGATGCGAGGTGATCGTCGAGCCATTTGCGCAGGTGATCGAGCGGCTGCGCGTCGAACCAGCCGCGATCGACCGCCACGAATTGCCGCACGAACGGCAGGATCGCGGCATCGCCGAAGCCGCGCGCCGAGCCGCCAAGCTGGCTCTGCGCCGCCAGCCGCCGGTCGAGCCGCTCGAGAAACTCCAATCCTTCGGCGCGATAGGCCAGAGCGTCGGTGCCATCGCGTTCGGCATATTTGTAGCGGTCGAGCGAGCGCTTGAAGGGTCCGTCGCAGGTGGCGATCAGATCATCGTCCGTGCGCGCCAGCCAGTCTTCGGGGTCGTGCCGCTCCAGCGCCCAGCGCATGATGTCGAGGCTCTCGTCGATCATGGTCCCGTCGATCGCCACCAGAACCGGGACGGTGCCCTTGGGCGAGGCTTCGAGCAGGCTGGCGGGCTTGTCGCGCAGCCGCACCTCGCGCAATTCGCAGCGCGCTCCGCTCACCGCCAGCGCCAGCCGCGCGCGCATCGCATAGGGACAGCGGCGGAAGCTGTAGAGCACGGGATCGGCCGTTTCGCTCATTTGGCCTGTCCGCCGGTCCCGCGCGACCGGGTGTTTCCGGCAGCCGCAGCGGCGAGCTGCGCCTGCCGGCGGCGCTCGCGCAAGGCGCTGCGCTGTTCCTCGCTGCGTTCGCCGTGGCATGCGGTGCAGCTCACGCTTTCTTCGTAGAGCGGTGCGGCACGATCCTGCGCGCTGATCGGGCGACCGCAGGCGGCGCAGGCTTCGTGGCTGCCCGCCGTCAGACCATGACCGATCGCCACCCGCCGATCGAAGACGTAGCACTCGCCCTGCCACAGGCTGTCCGCTGCGGGCACCTGCTCGAGATAGGCGAGGATGCCGCCCTTCAGATGATAGACCTCCTCGACGCCCTCCTGCCTGAGGAAGGCGGTGGATTTCTCGCAGCGAATCCCGCCGGTGCAGAACATGGCGACCTTAGGCTGGCGACCCGCACCCAGCAATTGCTCGCGTTTCCCGCGAAACCACGCAGGAAACTCGCGAAAGCTGCGCGTCGCGGGATCGATCGCGCCGTCGAAACTGCCGATCGCCACCTCGTAGTCGTTGCGCGTGTCGATCACGATGGTGTCGGGGTCGGCGATCAGCGTGTTCCAGTCCTGTGGTTCCACATAGGTCCCGGCATTCGCCCGCGGATCGAGCGCAGGCTCGCCCATGGTGACGATCTCGGCTTTGATCCGAACCTTCATCCGCCCGAAGGGCATCGTGTCGGCGCTCGACAGCTTGATGTCGAGTTCGGCGCAATCGGGGAGGGTGCGGATATGGTCGAGCACGAGGGCGATGCCGTCCGGCGCTCCGGCGATGGTGCCGTTGATGCCCTCGGTCGCCAGCAGCAGCGTGCCGCGGACGCCGTTTTCGTCGCAGAGCCGCTGGAGCGAATGGCGCAGCTCTTCGCAGTCTTCGAACCGGGCGAAGCGGTAGAGCGCGGCGACGCAGGTGGGGGAGGGGGCGGGAGCTGAAATTGCCATCCGGCGCGCCATAGCGGCTGGCCGCCGATCCGTCAGTATCGAAACCTGATGGCGCGGCGTAAAGGACGGCAAGCGCTCGCATGACAAGCCGCGCGGGCGTTGCTATCGGGCCGCGATGCTCAATTTGAATGGAATCACGGTCCGCCTCGGCGGCAACGCCGTCCTCGATGGTGCCAGCGCGGCGCTGCCTACCGGCGCGCGTGTCGGCCTCGTCGGGCGCAATGGCGCGGGCAAGTCGACGCTGATGCGGGTGCTCACCGGGCAGATCGAACCGGACGATGGCGAGATCGAGATGCCCAAGAGGGCGCGGTTGGGCTATCTGGCGCAGGAAGCGCCGGGCGGGTCGCAAACCCCCTTCGAGACGGTGCTCGACGCCGATCTGGAGCGCACCCGGCTGCTCGCCGAGGCCGAGGGCCTGACCGACGCCGAGCGGCTGGCGGATATTCACGAGCGACTCAACGCGATCGATGCCCATGCCGCGCCTGCGCGCGCCGCGAAGATCCTGGTCGGGCTGGGGTTCGACGAAGAGATGCAGGCGCGCCCGCTCGACAGTTTCTCGGGCGGCTGGCGGATGCGCGTCGCGCTGGCCGCGCTGCTGTTCTCCGACCCCGACCTGCTGCTGCTCGACGAGCCCTCGAACCACCTCGACCTCGAAGCGACGCTGTGGCTCGAAAGCTTCCTCAAGGCCTATCGCGGCACCATGCTGGTGGTGAGCCACGAGCGCGACCTGCTCAACAATGTGGTCGATCACGTGCTCCATCTCGATCACGGGCAGACCACGCTCTATCAGGGCGGCTACGACGCCTTCGAGCGTCAGCGCAGCGAGCGCATGGCCCAAGCCGAAGCGACCCGCGAGAAGCAGCTGGCGCAGCGCGCCAAGCTGCAGAGCTTCGTCGACCGCTGGGGCGCCAAGGCGCATACCGCGCGCCAGGCGCAGAGCCGGATGAAGGCGCTGGCGCGGATGGAACCGGTTGCTGCGGCGCTGGAAGATCCCAGCCTGTCGTTCGATTTTCCCAGCCCCAACGAGATGCGCCCGCCGCTGATGGTGATCGAGGGCGCGGCGGTCGGCTACGTCGAGGGGCAGCCGATCCTGCGCGGGCTCGACATGCGGATCGATCCCGACGACCGGATCGCGCTGCTGGGGCGCAACGGCAATGGCAAGACCACGCTGGCGCGGCTGCTCGCGGGCCAGCTCGCGCCGATGGCGGGCGAGATCGTCGCGGGGGGCAAGCTGCGGGTGGGCTATTTCACCCAGTATCAGGTCGAGGAACTCGACGGCAGCGATACCCCGCTGCAGCACATGGCGCGGCTGATGCCCGATGCGCCGCCCAAGATCGTGCGTGCGCAGCTCGGCCGCTTCGGCTTCTCGGGCGAGCGGGCGATGCGCGAGGTCGGCAAGATGTCGGGCGGCGAGCGGGCGCGGTTGGCGCTGGCGCTGGTCACCCGCGATGCGCCGCATATGCTGATCCTCGACGAGCCGACCAACCATCTCGATGTCGATGCGCGCGAGGCGCTGGTGCAGGCGCTGGGCGCCTATGACGGTGCGGTGGTGGTGGTCAGCCACGATCGCCACATGCTCGAGCTGACCGCCGACCGGTTGATGCTGGTCGATGGCGGCACCGCGACCGAATTCGACGGCAGCCTCGAGGATTACACCGATCTCATTCTGGGGCGCGAAGCCAAGAAGAACCGCAAGCCGGTCGATGCGCCGCAAGTCGGGCGCAAGGAAGCGCGCCGCGCCGCCGCCGAGGCACGCGAACGCACGCAGGGCTGGCGCAAGACCGTCCAGGCAGCCGAGGCCGAGATCGCGAAGCTCGAAGCGCGCAAGACCGAGCTCGACCGCGCGATGTTCGACCCCGGTTCGGCCGCGAAGCAGGACGCCGATCGCAGCATGACCGAACTCATGAAACTGCGCGCCGATGCCGTCGCCGGAATCGAGGCGGCCGAGGCGCGCTGGATCGAGGCATCCGAGGCGATCGAGGGGTCCAGGGCCGCCTGACGTCCCGACGCTGACCCGGGCGTCGGGCAGAGCGCCCTTGAAATCGGCGTCCAATGCGTCTAGCTATCGCGACGCGGACCGGGCCCCTCTGGCGTGCACTTCGACAGCGCACGTGATGTCGGACCGCATCGGACAACCGATGCACGCAAAGACCCGGGCTCTCATTCCCCGATTTACCGCTGCATCGCCGTTCGATCACCGAAGCCTCTCTTCAGGAGACTTGCGATGACGAGGAATATGCAGAGCTTTCCCATGCCGCACGCGCCGCGTGAGATGCGCGCATGATCGCGACCGTTCTGATGGTGATCGGCGGGCTGGTCCTGCTCGTCGCCGGCGGCGAACTGCTGGTGCGCGGCGCGGTGGCGCTTGCCGAACGGCTGGGCGTGACGCCGCTGGTGATCGGGCTGGTGATCGTCGGCTTCGGCACTTCCATGCCCGAGCTGGTGACCAGCGTCGAAGCGGCGATGGCGGGCTCTCCGGCTATCGCCTGGGGCAATATCGTCGGCTCGAACATCGCCAACACGCTGCTCATCCTGGGAGCCGCCGCAGTGCTCGCGCCGATCGCGATCCGGCAAGGCGCGGCCTTGCGCGATACCGGAGTGGCACTGGTCGCCACGCTGGCGCTGGCAGGCATTGCCTGGGCGGGTTTCTCCGGGCTGGGGCTGGGTCTTGCGCTGCTCGCATCGCTGATCGTCTATGTCGCCTATTGCTATCGCGAGGAGCGGACGCAAGCGCCAGCGGTGGTCCACAACGCGCCCTACGACCGCTCGCTGGCGCTCGAAATGACCGATCCCACGCTGCACCAGCCACCCAGCCCGGGCTGGGTGCGTCCGATCCTGCTGACTCTGGCCGGCCTGGCCGTGCTGATTGCCGGAGGCCGGTTGCTGGTGAGCGGAGCGATCGACCTCGCGCAGATGGCGGGACTGAGCGAAACGCTGATCGGGCTGACCATCGTCGCGATCGGAACCTCGCTTCCCGAGCTGGTCACTTCGGTGATTGCGGCGCGCAAGGGCGAGGCCGAAGTCGCCTTCGGCAATGTCGTGGGCTCCAACATCTACAATGTGCTCGGAATCGGCGGGGTGACCATGATGGTCGCACCCGATGCCATTCCGGCCGACCTCCTGCCGTTCGATATCGGCATCATGGCGGCGTCCGCGGTCGCGGTGATGGCGCTGGCGTGGTTCTCGGCCGGCGTCACCCGCCTGGCCGACATCGGACTGCTGCTGGGGTATGCGGGGTTCATGACCCTGCTGGTGACCACGAGCTAACCGGCGGTTTTTGCCCCTTCGACTTTCAAGCAGCCCAAGGAGAAAGACATGACTACCCGACGACAAATCCTCGGCGGCACCGGCGCGCTGGGCGCGGCGGCGCTGGTCGGCGGCGGCTCGAGCCTCGCCGCCGCTCCCGGAACCCCTCTGCCATCCGCCCCGCCGGCGAGCGAACTCACCCCGGCGCAGGCGCTTCAGCTGCTCCGCGAAGGCAATGCGTCCTTCCTGCGCGGCGAACAGCCCAGCGGGATCAGCAATGCGCAGCGGCGGCTCGAACTGGCGCGCGGTCAGGCGCCCTTCGCAGCCTATGTCACCTGTTCGGACAGCCGGGTGCCGCCCGAATTGCTGTTCGGTCGCGGTCTCGGTGAGCTGTTCATCATCCGCAACGCCGGCAACACCGTCGATACGGTGGCGTTGGGGTCGATCGAATACGCCGTCGCCGTGCTGGAAACCCCCTTGGTGGTCGTGATGGGCCATGAAAGCTGCGGCGCGGTGGCGGCCGCCGCCAAGGTGGTCACCGACAATGCGACCTTCCCGGGATCGATCGGGCGGATGGTCGAACCGATCATCCCGGCTGTGCTCATGGCGCAGGACGAAAAAGGCGATCTGGTCGACAATTCGGTCCGCGCTAATGTGCGCCGCGTGGTGCGGCAATTGCGCGAGCAGACCGATCCGATCATGCTCGATCCACAGCGCGAGGGCCGGCTCTGGGTGGTCGGCGCCTATTACAAGCTCGATACCGGCGAGGTGGACTTCTTCGATCTTCCGTCGGTGGGCTGATCGGGCCCGGTCCGGCGCGGGCCGCGCCTGCCGGACCGGGGCTTCGCTGCGCTTAGGGAGCAACGCGGAGAGGCCAGTCCGAACTGCTTGACTCGATTACAGTGACGAACTTTTTCCTCCATAGCGGAAGCAATGCCTGGAAGATTTCACGCCGCCTCAGATAAGTATCTGTACGGAAAAGGCTTTCCGGGTCGCGCTGTTCCCCGCGCCGGACTTGTTCCGCGCTACTGCTCCGTCCCGCCGCAGCGACTAGCCTAATACTGCTTCCTCGTCCGATCCTTGTCCGATAGGTGGCCCGAATGCCGATACTCCTCGCGCGCGTCGCGGCCGTATTTTCCTGCCTCATGATGGTCGCGTGCTCGAATCCCGAGCCCGAACCGGAACGCGATCCTGTCCCGGTGGTGGCGCAGCCGATCCGGATGCTTCCCGAAACGCTCGAGATCGAGGCGATCGGCTCCGCCCGCGCTTCGACCTCGGCCGAAATCTTCCCCGAGACCGCCGGGCGTGTGACCGCGGTGCTGTTCGCCGCCGGGGATTTCATCCGCGAAGGCGCGCCGCTGTTGCGGCTCGATGCAAGGCAGGAACAGCTCGCGGTCGATGCAGCGCGGGTGCAGGTCCGCGAAGCCGACCAATTGCTGGGGCGCTATCGCCGGATCGAGGACACCGGCGCAATTTCCGAAAGCCAGATCGAGGCGGGCGAAACGGCGCTGGCCTCCGCGCGTGTGGCCTTGCAACAGGCCGAGACCGCGCTGGCCGACCGGGTCGTCCGCGCGCCGTTTTCCGGCCATGTCGGGCTGACCGATATCGACCGCGGCGACCGGGTCAATGATTCGACCCCGATCACCCAGATAGACCAGCGCGGCACGCTTTATGTCGATTTCCCCGCTCCCGAGTCGGTCTTCAACGCGCTGCGACCGGGGCAGGTGGTGCAGGTCACGCCGTTTTCCGATCCGGCTCGTACCATCGACGCCCGGGTAGTAACGACCGACAGCCGCGTCTCGCAGGACAGCCGCGATTTCATCGTCCGCACCGCGATCCCCAATCCCGACGACCAGCTTAGGCCGGGGATGAGCTTCCGCGTGGTTTTCAGCCGCAATGGCGAAACGCGCGCCGCGGTGCCCGAGCAGGCGATCGTCTGGGGCGGGGAGGGCTCGCATCTGTTCGTCGTTCGCGATGGCAAGGCCAGCCGGGTCCCCGTGACGATCACTGCCCGCCGCGAGGGGCTGGTGTTCGTCGATGGGCGCGTGAATGCCAGCGACCGGGTGATCGTCGAAGGCGTCCAGAAGGTCCGCGAGGGGCAGGAGATCAGACTGGTCCAGCCTCGCGGCGCACCGGCGCAGGATGTCCGCATCGCTCCCTCGCAAGCGGCAGCGGATGGAGAATAGAACCGATCTTCCGATGCTGGCGGTCAAGCGGCCGCTGCTGATCGGCGTGCTCAACCTGCTGATCGTGATCGCGGGTATCGCCGCGCTCATGGGGGTGGAGGTGCGCGAGCTGCCCAATGTCGATCGCCCGATCGTCTCGGTGACCGCGAGCCTGCCCGGCGCCGCGCCCGAAACGATGGATTCCGAGGTGACCAGCCTGCTTGAGGATGCAGTCGCTCGGGTATCGGGTGTGCGCCAGATCAGCGCCTCGAGCGAGGAGAACAATTCGCGCATCCGGGTCGAGTTCAACCCCGGCGTCGATCTCGACACCGCTGCATCGGACGTGCGCGAGGCGGTCAGCCGGGTCACCCGCGAACTGCCCGACCGGGTCGAGCAGGTGACCGTGGTCAAGGCGGATCAGGACGCGCAGCCGATCATGACGCTGGCGGTGCTCTCGACCCGCTACGATCAGGCGGAGCTGACCCGGATCGTCGAGAACGACATCGTCCCCGAACTGCTGACCGCGGAAGGCGTTGCCAGTATCGAGGAGTTCGGCACCAGAGCCCGGCAGATGCGGGTTTCGGTCGATCCAGCCCGGCTCAACCGTTTCGGGCTGACCATTACCGATGTCGCCGATGCGCTCCAGAGCGCGCCTTACGATGTTCCGGTGGGGTCGTTCCGCTCGGACGCACAGGAGCTGGTGGTCCGCGCCGAGGCGAGCGCGATCAGCCCCGAGCTCATCGAGAACGTGATCGTTTCGGGCAACACGCGGGTCGGGGATGTCGCCCGGGCCGGGTTCGCCCCCGCCAACGCCACCAATTTCGTCCGCCTCGACGGGCAGCCGATCATCGGTCTGGGCGTGGTCCGGCAGGCGAGTTCGAACACGATCGAGATATCGAGCGCGATCCGCGACGGGGTCGAGCGCATCAATGAGCGCTTCGACGGGCTCAGCATCGAAGTCGTCTCCGACGATGCGCAATTCATCCGCATTTCGGTGCGCGAGGTGTTGATCACGCTGGGCTTCACCATCGCGGTGGTGATCGGGACCATGCTGGTGTTCTTCCGCGCGCTGCGCCCGACGATCGTGCCGAGCGCGACCATCCCGGTGGCGCTGGTCGGTGTGGTCGCGGCGATCTGGGCGATGGGCTTTTCGGTCAATCTGCTCACGCTGCTGGCGCTGGTGCTCGCCACCGGACTGATCGTCGACGATGCGATTGTGGTGCTGGAGAATGCGCAACGCTTGCAGAACAAGGGGCTGGGCCGCCGCGCCGCCGCGGTGGTCGGCACCAGGCAGGTGTTCTTCGCGGTCGTCGCGACCACTGCGGTGCTGGTCTCGGTGTTCGTGCCCATCGGCTTCCTGCCCTCGGAGGTCGGGCGGCTGTTCCGCGAATTCGGGCTGGTGCTGGCGATCGCGGTGATCATCTCCTCCTTCGTGGCGCTGTCGCTGGTGCCCGCGCTCGCCGCGCGCTTCGACCTCACCAGCGAGAAGCAGGATGCGGGTCGTCTCGCGCGATGGGGCGGCAGGGCGAGCGGCTGGTATTCCGCGCAATTGCGCCGCTGCCTCGATCGCCCGCGGCTGGTCGGGATCGTCTCGGTGGTGCTCGCAGCGCTGGCGGGGACGCTCTATTTCCAGCTCGACAACGAGCTGGTCCCCGACGAGGATCGCGGCGTGATCACCGTCGATGCGACCGGGCCGGACGGGGTCGGGATCGCCTTCATGGATGGCGAACTCGACGAGGTCGAGCGGGTGCTGCAGCCCTATCTCGACAGCGGGGAGATCGAGAGCACCTTCTCGATCGTCGGGCGCTACGATCCCAACCGTGTCCGCGTCACCGCGCAG
>JAHJPT010000286.1 GCA_018819685.1 Alphaproteobacteria bacterium | reverse complement strand
CCCAAAGCGGAGGATATCTGCTACGCCACCAGCAATCGCCAGGCTGCGGTCAAGCAGATCGCGCCCGCCAGCGATCTGGTGCTGGTGATCGGCTCGCCCGCGTCATCGAACTCGCTTCGTCTGGTCGAGGTTGCCGAGCGGCTCGGCACCAATGCGCGGCTGATCCAGCGCGCCGACGAGATCGAGCCCGAATGGCTCGATGGCGTGGGTACTCTCGGGCTGACCGCTGGTGCCTCGGCGCCCGAGATACTGGTGCGCGAGGTCGTGGATCGGCTTTCGCAATGGCGCGACGTTCACGAGCAGACCATCGCGGCGGCGGAGGAGAAGATGGTCTTCAAGCTCCCCCGACAACTGACCGAGTCGGACTGACCTGCCCAAGTGGCGGTCTACACCCATCTCGCATCCGAAGATCTCGACGCGCTGATTGCAGCCTATGATGTCGGTGATCTGATCTCGGCCAAGGGCATTGCCGAAGGAGTCTCCAACAGCAATTGGCTGGTGGAAACCAGCGGCGCCGACGGAGCGGGCGCGCGCTTCATCCTGACGATGTACGAGAAGCGGACCGACCCGCGCGAACTGCCATTCTTCCTCGGCCTGCTCGATCATCTCGCCGCCAGAGGCTGCGCGGTCCCCGCGACGATCCACGACCGCGAGGGATCCGCGTTTCGCCATCTCGACGGCAAGGCGTTGGCGCTGATCGAGTATCTCCCGGGTATCTCGCCAGATCGGCCGTCTCCGACGCAGGCCCATGCTGTCGGCGAAGCACTGGCGCGCGTCCATCTGGCTGCGAGGGATTTCGAAGGCACGCGCGCCAACGATCTGGATGTCCATGCCTGCCTGGACATCCTCGATCGCTGCGGCGTCGCGAAGCTCGCCGAAATCGATCCGGAACTCGGCGAATGGCTTGGCGAGGCGCGCGAACTGGTCGGACGCTGGCCCGACGATCTTCCGCAATCGATCATCCATTCCGATCTCTTTCCCGATAACGTCCTCATGCTGGGCGAGCGGGTGACCGGGTTGATCGACTTCTATTTCGCCTGCGAGGATATGATGGCCTACGATCTGGCGGTCACCCATGCCGCCTGGTGCTTCGACCGCGGCGGCGCGGTATTCTCGGCCGATATCGGGCGGTCTCTGGTCGGCGGCTACGAATCGGTCCGCCCTCTCGAGCCCGCTGAACGGCGGGCGCTGCCGCTGCTCGCGCAGGGTGCCTGCCTGCGCTTCACCGCCAGCCGCGCGCAGGACTGGCTCGACACGCCCACCGACGCGCTGGTCACGCGCAAGGACCCGATGGATTTCATCCGCCGCTGGAAATATTACCGGGCGCATGGCGAACGGCTCTTCGCCTAGCTCGGCGACCACGCTAGGGATTTTTGCATGAGACGCGTCGAACTGTTCACCGATGGAGCCTGCAAGGGCAATCCCGGCCCCGGCGGCTGGGGCGCCCTGCTGCGCCTGGGGCCGCACGAGAAGGAACTGTCCGGCAGCGATCCCGCCACCACCAACAACCGCATGGAGATGACGGCGGCGATCAAAGGCCTGGGCGCGCTGATCGAGCCCTGCGAGGTCGCGATCTATTCCGACAGCAAATATCTGATCGACGGCATCACCAAGTGGGTCGAGGGCTGGCAGAAGCGCGGCTGGATCAACGCCAGCAAGAAGCCGGTGCGCAACGCCGATCTGTGGCACGAATTGATCGCGCTGACCGACCGCCACCAGGTGACCTGGCACTGGGTCAAGGGCCATTCCGGGCACCCGGAGAACGACCGCGTCGACCAACTCGCCAGCGACGAAGCGGATCGCATCGCCGCCGCACGATAGAATTATTCAGGCCGACGTCCGGGCGCAGTGAACCGCTCCGGCGCGTAAAGCGCCGCTTCGAGCCCCGCCGTCATGGCGTCGCGCCCATTGCCGAGCAGCACTTGCGCGGTCAGCCGCGCAGCCGCGGGTGCAGTCTGTATCCCGTAGCCGCCCTGGCCCGCGAACCAGGCGAAGCCTTCCACCTGCGGATCGAAGCCATAGACCGGCAGGCGATCGGGCGCGAAGCTGCGCAGGCCCGCCCAGCGATGCTCGACGGCCTCGACCCGCCAGTCGACCACCTGCGACAGACGCTCGATCGCTTGCGCCACCGCCAGTTCTTCGGGCGCGGCATCGCAGGGGGCACTGGGCGTTTCGTCGTTGGGGCTGAGCCACAGCCGACCGGCCTCGGGCTTGAAATAGAAGCCTCCGCCGATATCCAGCACCAGCGGCCAGTCGGCTGGCGGCGCGGGATCGGTGCGCAATTGCACCACCGTCCGCCGCAACGGCTGGATGCCCATGGGTTGCGCGCCGGCGAGCCGGGCCAACTGATCCGCCCAGGCCCCCGCCGCGTCGACCAGCATCCGGGCGTCGAAGGTCTCGCCGCGTTCGCTCCGCAACGCCCAGCCATCACCGCTCTTGGCGGCGGCAATCAACCGCGCCCGGGTTTCCAGCCGGACGCCGCGCTCGCGCCCCAGCGCCAGATAATGCGCGTGCAGGCCTGCCACGTCGATATCCGAACATGCCGGCTCCCAAATCGCGTCTTTCCATTGCGACCGCAGGCCCGGAGCCCTTGCAACCAACGCCTGCCTATCGAGCCTCTCGATAGTCGCGCCCGTTCCCGAGAATTCCTCGACGAAATCGTCCAGCAGCGGCGCATCCTCGTCGCGTCCGATATACAGGGCGCCGCGCTGGTGGAGGAATCCATGCTCGCGCAGATAGGCCCCCGATGCCAGCGTCAGCGGGACGATCTCCGGACCGCCGTAGCATTCCTCCCAGAAGGCGGCGGAGCGACCCGTCGCGTGATATCCGGGCCGGTCCTCCGCTTCGACCAGCAGGACCGAAGCGTGATCCGCCAGCTCGGCGGCGAGGCTCGCCCCGGCCATCCCGGCGCCCACGATGGCGAAGTCATAGGCGGTCATGCGGGTTGCGGCGGCGCAGTGCGGTCGAGGAAATCGGCGATCGCCGCCAGTGCGCGGTCGCGCACCGGATCGATCTCGCGCAGGATCTCGTGCCGCGCCTCGCTACCGAAGGCGAGCAATTCTCCGCGCGGCAGGCGCGCCGCCGCGCGCACGACCGCGTCGTGGCTGACGAGCTTGTCGTT
>JAHJPT010000024.1 GCA_018819685.1 Alphaproteobacteria bacterium | reverse complement strand
GCGCATCCTCGCCGAATACGAGCCCAGCCGGGCGATCTTCATCGACGATCTGCCGCAGCATCACCAGTCGGCGCGCGAGACGCTCGCCGATATCACCACGCTGCATCTGTGCGGCGAGCCCGCGCTGGCCCCCCATATCGACTGCGCGCACCGGGCCGGCCACGCCGATGCCCGCATCGACGACTGGGCCAGAGCCTTGCCCTGGCTGCTCGACCGGATCGAAGGAATACCCGCATGACCATCTCCGCGCGGCTCGAAACTCTCGGCCTCACCCTGCCCAAAGCCGCCGCCCCCGTCGCCAGCTATCAGCCGCTGGTGGTGCAGGGCGGCTGGTGCTTCGTTTCGGGGCAGCTGCCCTTCGTCGCTGGCGAGCTGGTGACCGGCAAGCTGGGCGCGGATGTGAGCCTGGAGCGCGGCCAGGAGGCGGCGCGCGCCTGCGGGCTGATGATCCTGGCGCAGCTCGAGGCCGCCGGTCTGCTCGACCGGGTTACGCAGGTGGTCAAGCTGGGCGGCTTCGTCGCCTCGACCCCCGATTTCACCGATCAGCCCAAGGTGGTCAACGGCGCTTCCGATCTGATGTTCGAGGTGTTCGGGGAACACGGCCGCCACGCCCGCAGCGCGGTCGGCGTGCCGGTGCTGCCGCTCGATGCGGCGGTCGAAGTGGACGCTATCCTTGCTATTTCCGACGCTTGATCGCCTGCTGACCTCGCCGCCGGACGCAGCGCGGGTCGGTTGGTTGCGCAACTGGACCTATGCGCATCGCGGGCTCCATTCGGACGGCGTGCCGGAGAACTCGCTCGCCGCCTTCGCGGGCGCGATCGCCGCGGGCTACGGGATCGAATGCGACATCCAGCGCAGTCGCGACGGCGAGGCGATGCTGCTCCACGACTGGGAACTCGAACGGCTGACCGGGGTCGGCGGCCCGCTCGCGGCGCACAGCGCCCAGGAACTGGGACAGATCGCCTTCCTCGACTCCGACCACCGCATCGCCCGGTTGAGCGACCTGCTCGAACTGGTTGCCGGCGAGGTGCCGGTGCTGATCGAGATCAAGTCGCGCGCCGGCTACGACGTCAAGCGATCCTGCCGCGCGGTGGCGCGCGCGCTCGAGAGCTATGAAGGCGCGGTTTCGGTTATGAGCTTCGATCCAAGAGTGCCAAGGTGGTTCGCTAGACATGCGACCCGGCCTCTGCGGGGGCTCGTGATCAAGGAAACTGCCGACGGACCCACGCCGCACCGCTGGCAGCGCCATCTCGCGCTGTGGCACGCCCGCCCCGAATTCGTCGCCTACGACATCCGCGCGCTGCCCAACCCGATGGCTGACGGCCTGCGCGCCCGCGGCTTTCCCGTGCCGAGCTGGACCATCGATACGCCCGAAAAGGCGCGGCACGCGGCGCTCCACGCCGACGCTCCGATCGCCGAGGGCGAGGGGTTCGCATGAGCGGCGAACGGGTCGCAAAGGTCGGCGGTTCGGTGGGGGCCTTCCCCGCTGCGCAATGGGATGCGCTCAATCCCGCCGGCAATCCTTTCGTCAGCCACGCCTTTCTCACTGCGCTCGAGGATTCGGGCAGCGTCGGCGAGGGCACCGGCTGGCAACCCGCGCCGATCGTGATCGAGGACGGGCAGGGTAGCTTGTGCGCCGCGCTGCCCTCCTATCTTAAGGGGCACAGCCAGGGCGAATATGTCTTCGACCACAGCTGGGCCGATGCCTTCGAGCGCGCCGGCGGGCGCTATTACCCCAAGCTGCAGATCGCCGCGCCCTTCACCCCCGCCACCGGTCCGCGGCTGCTGCTGACCGACGAAGCGCTCGCCGAACCGCTGCTCGCGGCGGCGCAGCAGCTTTGCACCCAGAACGGCTTTTCCTCCGCGCATGCCAGTTTCATCGAACCGGCCCAGCAGGCGTTGTTCGAGCGGGCCGGCTGGATGCTGCGCCACGACATCCAGTACCATTGGCACAATCGCGACTACGACAGCTTCGACCACTTCCTCGCCGACCTGTCGTCGCGCAAGCGCAAGGATCTGCGCAAGGAGCGCGCGGCGGCGCAGCGCGGGGTGACGATCCGGCGATTGCGCGGCGGCGAGATCCGCCCCGAGCATTGGGACGCGTTCTGGATATTCTATCAGGACACCGGCGCGCGCAAATGGGGGACGCCCTATCTC
This sequence comes from Alphaproteobacteria bacterium, assembly GCA_018819685.1. GTDB lineage: Bacteria > Pseudomonadota > Alphaproteobacteria > Sphingomonadales > Sphingomonadaceae > Qipengyuania > Qipengyuania benthica. The sequence continues at coordinate 120 of JAHJPT010000024.1, read as the reverse complement.
ACCCGCAAAGCCTTCGACCTGGTCCAGCAGCGGATGGGCGATGCGCTGCTGCTGGTGCTCGCTTATGAGGACGGTGGCGAGGACGGCGAACCGATCGCCGGCGCGCTCAATTTCATCGGC
>JAHJPT010000023.1 GCA_018819685.1 Alphaproteobacteria bacterium | reverse complement strand
CCGCCTCCGACGCGCGCGAAACCAAGAGCCGCACCGGGATCGGGGTGCGCGGCATGACCCTGCGCAAAGACGCCAAGGTCGTCTCGATGGCGGTGCTCGAAGCGCATCGCTACGGCCCCGAGCATCGCGAGGCCTATCTGCGCGCCGCCGCCTGGAAGAACAACGAGGCCGAGGCCACCCTGCCCGCGGAAGAAGCGGCCGAGATGGCGGAGAAGGAGGAGTTCATCCTCACCCTCACCGCCAACGGCTACGGCAAGATCTCCTCGGCCTATGAATACCGCACGATCGGTCGCGGCGGTCAGGGGCTGACCAATATCGGGGAGCCCTCGAGCAATCCCGATCGCAACGGCCCGGTGGTCGCGAGCTTCCCGGTCAGCCACGGCTCGCAACTCATGCTGGTAACCGATCAGGCCAAGCTGATCCGCCTGCCGATCGAGATCCGCCATCTGGTCCCGGGCGGCTTCGACGACCACAAGGGCATCGCGGTCTATGGCCGCACATCCTCGGGCATCCGCATCTTCGACGTCGCCAAGGGCGAGCATATCGTCGGCGCGGCGCTGATCGACGAGACCGAGGAGCCCGAAAACCCCGCCGAGGAAGCGATCGCGGAAGAGATCGCCGATCGCGAGGCGCAGGTCACCGAGCCGCACACCACGGCGCATTCGGACGAGAACATCGAAGGCGAACCCGGCGGCTGAGGGTGTCGATTGTCGAATTCGACAATCGCGCCCGGTAAGATGTCGGTCGAATTCGAGCAAAAGGCGCTCGGATTCGGTCCGACTCAGCCGGTCGTTTGCTTCAGCCGCAGCGTCTGCACCACCCCGGTCACGATCAGGAACTGCGCCGCATAATAGAGCGGCCAGACCAGCCAGCCGGCGATTGCGGGGTCCAGCCCGCCGCTCTCGCGCCCCAGCAGGACCAGGTCCGATACGATGAACAGCACCGCTCCCAGCCCCACCCGATAACGCGGGAAACGGCTGAGCCAGGCTGTCGCCGCCATCAGCCCGAGAAGCGCGGCGTAACCCGTCGCGATTTCCCAGTCGGGATCGGTCCGGGTGATCAGCCAGGCGATGAGCGGCGCGAACACCGCCAGCGCCAGCGCCGCGGCGTTCTGACTGCCCGTTCGTACTCTGCGCATATTCCGGAGATAAAGGGTGATCGCCACCAGATGTCCCAGCGCGAAAGCCGCGCCGCCCGCGATCAGATCGATCTCGATCGCGACATCGCCGATCGCGCCGAGCGCCATGGCCGCCGCGATCAGCGCACCGTCCGGCCCCGCACTGCGCCTGGCAGCATAGACCGCAAGGAAGGCCACCGCCGCGCCCTTCCACACCATCAGCCAGGCACCGCCGATGGCGCTGTCCGCAACGAAGAAATAGCTGATCCCGGCGAGCAGGCTGAGCAGCAGATAGGGTCGATGTTCGCTCAGGGCGCGTCTGGGCATTGGCAATGTCCTCCCACCGACAGGCCTTGAACGATAGTGCCCCGCGGTTCTAGGGCGATGCGGCAATGACCCACGACATCCACATCATCGGCGGCGGGCTCGCCGGAAGCGAAGCCGCCTGGCAACTCGCCCAGCGCGGCTACCGCGTCCGCCTATCCGAAATGCGCGGCAGCGGCGACACCACGCCTGCGCACCACACCGACGGGCTCGCCGAGCTGGTGTGCTCCAATTCCTTCCGCTCCGACGACGACGAGAAGAACGCGGTCGGGCTGCTCCACCATGAGATGCGCCGGCTCGACAGCCTGATCATGCGCGCCGGCGAAACCGCGCGCGTACCCGCAGGCTCGGCTATGGCGGTCGACCGCGACGCCTTCAGCGCCGAGGTCGAGCGCATGCTGGCCGCGCACCCGAGCGTCACCATCGTCCGCGAGCGGATCGACCAGCTCCCTTCCGAAGGCCCGACCATCGTGGCCACCGGCCCGCTCACCGCGCAGTCGCTCGCGCAGAGCATCGTCGCGGCCACCGGGCGGGACCGGCTGGCCTTCTTCGATGCCATCGCCCCGATCGTCCATCGGGAGAGCATCGACATGGACATCTGCTGGATCCAGTCGCGCTGGAACAAGCGCAATTCCGCTTCCAACGAGGAAGGCGACTACATCAACTGTCCGATGACCAGGGACGAGTACCTCGCGTTCCACCAGGGGTTGATGGATGGCGAGAAGACCGAATTCCGCGAGTGGGAAAAGGACACGCCCTACTTCGAAGGCTGCATGCCGATCGAGGTGATGGCTTCGCGCGGGGTCGATACGCTGCGCTACGGCCCGATGAAGCCGGTCGGACTCGACGATCCGCGTACCGCCTGCCCCGAATTTCCGCAGGGCCGCTGGCCCTATGCCGTCGTCCAGCTGCGACAGGACAACAAGCTCGGCACCTTGTGGAACATGGTCGGCTTCCAGACCAAGCTGAAATACGGGGCGCAGATCGAACTGTTTCGCACAATTCCCGGGTTGCAGAACGCCGAATTCGCGCGGCTGGGCGGGCTCCACCGCAACACCTTCCTCAATTCGCCGCTGGTGCTCGACCGGCAATTGCGCCTGAGGAATGCCCCGCATATCCGCTTCGCCGGCCAGGTGACCGGCTGCGAGGGGTACGTCGAGAGCGCCGCGATCGGCCTGATGTCGGGTCTGATGGCGGCGAGCGAACTATCGGGGCGTGAGTGGCAGGGGCCGCCGCGCACGTCGGCGTTCGGTGCGCTTTTGTCGCACATCACCGGCGATGCCGAGGCGGAGACCTATCAGCCGATGAACGTCAATTTCGGGCTGTTCCCGCCGCTGCACGACGTCAAGAAGAAGCAACGCAAGGAAGCCTATACTTCGCGGGCGAAGTCCGATTTCGGCGCGTGGATGGAGGAAACGGCACTCGTCCCGGCCTAGCAGCGGCAGGCCGGTGGCTTGCTCGGGCGGGACTTCGTGGTCGCAAATTCTATAGGCGTCAGCCAATCATTGCCATCGGCATCCGCGCCTTCGAACCGGTCCACGGTGGCCACCGCCCATTCCTCGAAGGTCAGCAGATTGTTGCCGTCGATATCGAGCTTGCGAAAGGCGTCGGTGCGGCTGGACAGCATTTCGTTGCGGGTGATCCTGTGGTCGCGATCGCGGTCGTAGCGAAAGAAGCGGCGCTGCTCGCGGGTCAGTTCGGTGGCTCGCGGCGGTTCCGGACCCAGCAGATCGCCCACCACCGCTTGCGGCAATTCGAGTTCATCGGCGAATTCGGCGGTTTCGAGCGGCAGCGGCGGCGGGGCGCCGCGTTCGACCTCCGCCCTGCCCTGCCACCAGAACAGTCCCACCCCGGTCAGGACGAGTGCCAGGATCGCTCCCAATGCGATGCGGTTCATCAACGCCACCTCCGAGGCGGCAAAATACGCTAACGCCCCAGAATGCCAAGCCGCGTTGCGAGCAGCGCGCTGGCGCGGTCGCCGAACAGCGGTCCTGCGCCGCGCCGCAGCACGCGCTCGCCCAGGCCCCCGAGGACAGCGAGCGGATGTAGAGCGCGCGGCAAGCGGCTCCGACCGCTGCTGATCCGGTTTGCAACCGTCCGGAGCCGCTTGCGCTCGAGCGGGTTCGAGAGACGCGAAAGACAGTCCCCAAGCGCGTAGCGACAGCCCGCCAAGCGCGCCGCTTCTGCATAGCCCCCCTGTCCTGCGAGCCGTGCGGCTGCGGCGAAGGCAGCGCCCTTCCCTTCGGCAAATCGCTCGAAGGCATTCTCGTTCAGCGGCGCCTCGCCGAGCAGTTCCTCCCAGCCATCGACAAGAGCCACCAGCGCCGGTTCCTCGCCGCGCCAGTGCTCACCGATCGCATCGAGCACGGGATCGCCCCTGGGCCTCGTTTCCCGCGCTTCTCCCAACCGGTCGCGCCACCACGCGAGCCGCATTTGCGCGAGCATCGGCTCGCGGGCTCCCGCGACGATCCGGCCGAGCCGCTCGTCGAGGGTGAGCAGCGGAACCAGCAGCGACCGGGTCGGCCCTCTCGCCCACGCCAGCGCGACCTCCCCTGCGAGCGACAGATCTCCGGTTCCCGGACTCACCAAGCGTCGTCCAATGGCAAGTTTCTGTTAACCATGCCTTTCCACCCTTTCTTCGCTCTGTCCGCCCTATGCCAACCCCAAATCAGGGGACAATCGTCATGCGCGGATTCCGCGACAGATCAGGGGAACCGGCTATAACCGCGATGCGCAGGGGCTTCCTCTCGCGCCTCCGCGCCGATGAAGCGGGCAATACCCTCGCCATCGCGGCGGCTGCGCTCCTGCCACTGATCGGCTTGGTCGGCGGCGGTGTCGACATGAGCCGCATGTACATCGTCAAGACGCGCTTGCAACATGCCTGCGACGCCGGAGCATTGGCGGGGCGCAAGGCGATGGGCGCCGGCGTGTGGAGCTACGACAATTACGCCGCGCGCAGGGCTGCCGGCGGGTTCTTCGACGCGAACATCCAGGCCGATCCCTACGGCGCGACCGATCTGACCCGCAATTTCACCGAAGACGCGGGCAAGGTGGTCGGAACGGCATCGGCAACCGTACCGATGACGCTGATGCGCATTTTCGGCAATGAGAGCCAGACGCTCACCGTCAGTTGCGATGCCGAAATGCGGCTTCCGAACACCGATGTGATGTTCGTGCTCGACGTTACCGGATCGATGGGCGAAACGCCGTCGGGCGACTCCCAGACGAAAATACAGTCGCTGCGCGTTGCGGTGAAATGCTTTTACGAAATCGTTGCGCGGCTCGACAGCGATGCCAGCTGCACGACCGGCGCCCCCAGCGGCGGCACGGGCGACCAGGTCCAGATACGTTTCGGCTTCGTGCCCTACGCAACCAACGTCAACGTCGGGCGCCTGTTGCCCACTGCTTACCTCGCCGACAGCTGGAATTATCAGACCCGCAGGCGAGTGGGATGGGAGTGGGGAGACTGGACCGCGTATAGCTATTCCGGTTCAAGCTATTACGGATCCTGCTCCAGTCCGGCCGCGGATACTGCGGAGACTCAGTACAAGTCCGAGAAAACATCTTACTATGGGAGCTATTACTGCGTCAATTATTCCCGCGGTCGGATTCCGGCTTGGGAATACGACCGGCTTCCGGTCAACGTCGCAGAGCTCAAGAACGGTACGGCCTGGAGGGACAGCTTCGAATGGCCGATCGCCAACGACGGTGGCAACAAAACCATCGGCTGGGACGGCTGTATCGAGGAGCGTCAAACCGTCCGCACGACCAGCTTCGCGCCTATCCCCGCTGGCGCAAATGATCTCGACATCGATCTCGTTCCCACCAGTGACATTACGACGCAGTGGGGTCCGGCGCTTCCCGATCTTATCCATACGCGAAGAGGGAATTTCGGCGACTGGGATCGCAGCCGCGTAAGCAGCACTACAAGCAATTACAGTAATGCTTCCAGCTACTTCTGTCCCGCACCGGCCCGCAAGCTGCAGAGCTTTCCGGCGGCAAGCGAGTTCGATACCTATGTCAACAGCCTCACTCCGTCCGGCAATACCTATCACGATATCGGTCTCCTCTGGGGTGCGCGCTTGCTGTCGCCCACGGGCATCTTCAGGTCCGAAAACGAGTTTGCCTCCGAAGGTGGCGAGATCGAGCGTCATCTGATTTTCATGACCGACGGCGACACCGTGACATCGTCGAGAAACTACACCGCTTACGGGATTCCCTGGTTCGATCGCCGACAGACCACTTCGACCTCGAGCACCGCGCTCGACGAGCAAGTCGATCTTCGCTTTGCAGCAATCTGCACCGCGGTGAAGAACAAGAACATCACTCTGTGGGTCATCTCGTTCGGCTCGGTTTCGAGTGACACGGTGACGCGGCTGAGGAACTGCGCAACCTCGGGCCGGTATTTCCACGCTACCAATGCAGCGACCATTCAGCAGACCTTCCGTTCGATCGCGGACGAGATCTCTCAGCTCAGGCTCACCCGGTGATGCTGCGCGCTCTCTCCCGGCGGAATGTTCCGCACGAGCTGGTCGGCAGCCAGACGGGCATCACGCTGGTCGAATTCGGCATCGTGGCGCCGGTCCTGTGCGTCATGCTCCTGGGCGCGTTCGACATGGCTCACACGCTCTATGCCCGCTCGGTACTAGAGGGTACGCTGCAAAAGGCGGCCCGCGACGCTTCGCTCGAAGCGGGGACCGATGCCGCCGTTCGCGCGGTGATCGATCAGAAGGTCCGCGATCAGGTAGCGCCGCTCGTCGGCGATGCGGACATCCGTTTTACGCGCCGCTTCTACCGCACCTTCAGCGATGCCGCAGCTGCGCGGGCGGAGACCTGGACCGACAGCGACTCCAACGGCAGCTGCGACAACGGCGAACCCTACGACGATGAAAACAACAATGGAGTCTGGGACTCGGACGGCGGCAACGATGGCCAGGGCGGGGCCAAGGATGCCACCCTCTACACCGTAAGGGTGAGCTATCCTCGCTTCTTTCCCATCTACAATCTTATCGGCGGCTCGAACACCGCGCGGTTGAGCGCATCGACCGTCCTGCGCAACCAGCCCTACGGCGATCAGGGCAGCTACGAAGCGCCGCAGGTGCGCAATTGCACATGAACCGCAAGCTCCGCCCCGCATTGCTGCGTAGGCTGCGCGCCGACCGAAGTGGTCTCGCGCTGATCGAATTCGCGTTCGCCGCGCCGGTCCTGCTCATGCTGAGCCTGACAGGTGCCGAGCTCACCCACTACATCACCACAAAGATGCGGATGAGCCAGCTGGCGCTGCACCTAGCGGACAACGCCGCGCGGATCGGCTCCGGCAGTCAGCTCTCCGCCAAGCGCATCAGCGAAGCCGACATCAACGATCTTTTCATCGGCGCGGGACTGCAGAGCGGCGAGCTCGACCTCTATGACAATGGTCGGGTGATCATCTCGAGCCTCGAACCGATGGCGAACCCCAACACCGCTGGGACCTATCGCATTCGCTGGCAGCGGTGTCGCGGTGTGAAGACCGCGCACCAATCCACCTTCGGTCGCGCCGGCGATACCGACCTGACCGGGATGGGTTTCGCCGGTCGGCAAGCGATTGCGCCCGAGAACGGCGTCACGATGTTCGTGGAGGTCTATTACGAATACCAGCCGCTGCTCGGCGATCACCTCGCCCCGAGCACGGCGATGATCGAGATCGGCTCGATGATGGTTCGCGACCGGCGCGACACGGTCGGCGGCGACAACGGAGTCTACCCCGTTGCCGGCGTCACGCCGTCCGGATGCTGACCGCGGCTCACTCCACGTAACAGACCTGCTTGACCGCCGCGACGATGCGGGGGGCGTCGATCAGCGCGAGTTTTTCAAGATTGGCTGCATAGGGCAGCGGCACATCCTCGTTGCACACCCGCAGAACCGGGGCGTCGAGATGGTCGAAGCCCTCTTCCATGCACAGTGCGATGACTTCCGACGCGATCGAACAGGTGGGCCAGCCTTCTTCGGCAACGACCAGGCGGTTGGTCTTCGCAAGGCTCTCGAGAATGGTGTCGCGGTCGAGCGGACGCAGTGTCCGCAGGTCGATCACCTCGGCCTCGATCCCGTCTTGCGCCAGGGTTTCCGCCGCTTCGAGCGCGAAGCCGACCCCGATTGAATAGCTGACTATGGTGACATCCGACCCCTCGCGCACGATCCGCGCCTTGCCGATCGGCAGGACATGGTCGTCGAGCTCGGGCAGTTCGAAGGTCTTGCCGTAGATCAGTTCGTTTTCGAGGAAGACCACCGGGTCTTCGCAACGGATCGCCGCCTTGAGCAGGCCCTTGGCGTCGGCGCTGTCGTAGGGCGCGATCACGATCAGGCCGGGGACGCTGGCGTACCACGGGCCATAGTTCTGGCTGTGCTGCGCCCCAACGCGGCTGGCGGCGCCGTTGGGGCCGCGGAACACCACCGGGCAGCGCATCTGACCGCCCGACATGTAATTGGTCTTGGCCGCCGAATTCACGATGTGATCGATCGCCTGCATCGCGAAGTTGAACGTCATGAATTCGATGATCGGCTTGAGCCCGCCCATCGCGGCCCCGGCGCCCAGACCGGCGAAACCATATTCGGTGATCGGCGTATCGACGACGCGCTGTGCGCCAAACTCTTCGAGCAGCCCCTGCGTGACCTTATACGCGCCCTGATATTCGGCGACTTCCTCGCCCATCACAAAGACGCGGTCGTCGGCGCGCATTTCCTCGGCCATCGCATCGCGCAGCGCTTCGCGGACCGTCAGGCGGACCATTGTGGTGCCTTCGGGAATCGCGGGGTCCGATGCGCGCTCGGCTGCGGCCGGAGCGGCAGCGGGCGCCGGTGCTGGTGTCGGTGCCGGTGTCGGTGCTTCTGCCTTCGGCTCGGCTGCCGCGGCGGGAGCGGGCGCCGCTGCGGCCGCTTCTTCCCCCTCGCCCGTGATCGTCGCGATCACAGTGCCGACCTTCACATTGTCGGTGCCTTCGGCGATCAGGATCTGGCCGATCGTGCCTTCGTCGATCGCTT
>JAHJPT010000285.1 GCA_018819685.1 Alphaproteobacteria bacterium | reverse complement strand
CTAACGCAACCCGGAAGTCGGATCGTTACCCACCGCCTGAGCCGGTTATGTTTTCCGAAACCATGGTCCAAAACGAGATCGCGGTGATCCCGAAAGTCTGGACGGCTCCGACCATTGCCAGGAAGATCAGGGCAAGTATCAGTCCGTATTCGACGGCGGTTGCACCATCGGTCCGGCGACCGAGTTTTCGCAGGAATTGACGCATTCCGGTGTTTCCCCAATCGCAACCACGGGATCTGACGATGCCGGGTCTAGGCATCGCGGGTTAAGAAAGGATTGAGGCAGGCGATGACAGTGGAAGAAATTCCGACATGGCTGGCGGTGGTGGCGGTGGCGCTGGTGGACGAGCGGGGCCGCTGGCTGATGCACAAACGCCCTGCGGAGAAGCATCATGGCGGTCTGTGGGAGTTTCCCGGCGGCAAGGTCGAGCAGGGCGAAACTCCGGCATATGCGCTGGTTCGCGAGATTGCGGAGGAGTTGGGCGTGGAGTTGTCGCCCGAGGCGTTGCGACCCGCAGGGTTCGCGCAGACCGCCGACGATGAAAGCCGACCGCCAATTGTCATCCTGCTTTACACCTGCCGGTCCTGGGCGAGGGAGCCGCAGGCCTTGGAAGGGGGCGAGATCGCCTGGTTTGCACCAAAGCAAGCCGCTTTGCTGGACAAGCCCCCACTGGATCACGCGCTGCTGGCGCAATTGAGGGCGCTTGAAGGGCTTATGGGGGACCACCTCTGACCGGCTCCTCTGACCGGCTGTTGCAGGCGCGGGGCGGAATAAATCGCGGATCGAGCCCGATGGGGATTGCCAAGCACAAAGCACCTGCCTATGTGGCCCACCTCGAGTGCGCCCGTAGCTCAGCTGGATAGAGTACCTGACTACGAATCAGGTGGCCGGAGGTTCGAATCCTTCCGGGCGCACCACACAAGGCCATCCTTCCGGCGGAAGGGTGGCCTTGTGTGGTTCTGGGTTCGGCAGACTGCCTATCCGTGGTTGCAGAATGGCTAGGCTTCGTCCTCGAGCCGATGCATGTCGTCGTCGGAAAATCCGAAATGATGCCCTGCCTCATGGATGACGACATGGCGGACAAGTTCCTCAAGCCCCACTCCGGTCTCGCGCATTTCGGCCAGCAGCGGTTGCCGGAACAGCCAGATGCGCGGCGGGAGCTCGCCGCTTTCCCAGATCGAAGCTTCGGAAACGGGGCGACCCTCGTACAGGCCGCTCAACTGCCATTTGTCGGTGAGATCAACCGAGGCGAGCTGTTCGGGCGTGGCGAAGTCCTCCACCCGCATGACCGCCCGATCGAGTTCGGTGCGGAACTGTTCGGGAAGAGTGCGGAGCACGGTCGCGGCAAGGCGCTGCATCTCGTCTTTGCTGGCTGCGAAGTCTTGTGTCATCCGATGCGGGATATGGCCATCCGAGGCAGGCTGTGCAACCGATGGAGCGCAACCGCTGGAACCAGGGCGCGCCACACCTGTTTGACTGTCGCACTCGCAAAATTATCAAAGGATACAAAAGATGTCCCAGGACGACGAAATCTTCGCGCGGCTCAAGCGGGATCACGACAAGCATCGCGAGCTGCTGGATCGCCTGCTCAAAACCGAAGGCGACACGGCAGAACGCCGATCGCTGTTCGAGGAACTGACCAGGGAATTGAAGAGCCATGCTTCCGCGGAAGAGCAGGCGCTCTATTCGACGATGATGCGCAAACCGCCGACTACCGACGAGACCCGCCATTCGGTGGCCGAGCATCACGAGATCGAGGAAGCGCTCAACGATCTCGCAGCCACCGATATGTCGGCTGGTGCCTGGCTGCACAAATTCAAGGATCTCGACCACGATTACCGTCATCATATCGACGAGGAAGAAGAAGAGCATTTCCCCGATTTCGCGGATCATCTCGACGAGAAGGATCGCGAACACATGCGCGGCGTTTTCGAGCGCCGGAAAAAGGAGGAGAAGGCCGAGGCCGAGGTGACGCCCGAAGCGAAGGAAGATGCCAAGGAATAGCGCTGGTCGGCGGAGGGACAGCGTGAGCGAAGAACCGGTCGACCCCACACGCGTTACCCGGCTCGACGAAGGCGTCGAGCCGGGTGTCTGGCGTTATGCCAGGGCGGAGCGGGCGGAATTGATGATCGATGCGGCGGATTATTTCGCTGCGATGCAGACCGCGATGCTCAAGGCGCGTCATCGGATTTTCCTCGTGGGCTGGGATTTCGACACGCGAATCCATCTCGCTGCGGGGCGCCGCTGGTGGCAGCGCACCTACAAGGACGAATATCCGTCGCGGCTCGGCAGTTTCATTGCCTGGCTCAGCCGCAACCGTCCGACCATGGAAATCCGGATCCTCAAATGGAGCTTCGGAGTCTTCAAATTCGCGGTCCGCGGTTCGATGTGGTGGGATCTGGTGCGCTGGGCTCGGCATCGACGGATCGACTTCAAGTTCGACAGCGCGCATCCCGTGGGCTGCTGCCATCATCAGAAGATCGCCGTGCTGGACAACAAGCTGGCGGTGTGCGGCGGGATCGACATGACCGTGCGGCGCTGGGATACGCGCGAGCACAAGGAGGTGGACGAGCGCCGCACTACACCTCGCGGTGATCAGTACGGGCCGTGGCACGACGCCTCGATGATGATGGAAGGCGATGTCGCGGAGGCGCTGAGCGAGCTTGGCCGCGATCGCTGGATCAAGGCTGGCGGCGTGCCGCTGCTGCCGCTCAAGCCGCGCGAGGAATCTCTGTGGCCCGAGGGGCTCCGGGCGGGGTTCGAGAACGTCGAGATCGGTATCGCCCGCACCTGTTCCGCCTATCGCGAATGGGACGAGGTGACCGAGATCGCCGAATTGTTCCTGACCCACATCAAGCGGGCGAGGCATCACATCTACGCCGAGAGCCAGTACTTCGCCTCGCGCGCGGTGGCCGAGGCGATCATGGCGCGGCTGGCCGAGGACGATCCGCCCGAAATCGTGATCGTCCATCCACAGCATGCCGACGGCTGGCTCGAACAGCAGGCGATGGACCACGCGCGCGCCGAGCTGGTGAAATGCATTGAGGCGGCGCCAAATGGCGACCGGTTTTCGATCTGGTGTCCTTATACGGGCGAAACGCCGATCTACGTCCATGCCAAGATCATGATCGTCGACGACCAGATCCTGCGGATCGGTTCGGCCAATCTCAACAACCGCTCGCTGGGGCTGGACAGCGAATGCGACGTCTTCATCGACTCCACCCGCGAGGGCAACAGCCATGCCGCCGAGGAAATCGCGCGGATCAGGCGGTCGCTGCTCGCGGAGCACTGCGGAGTGGAGGAAGACGCGATGCCGAAACTGCTCGATCGGCACGGTTCGATGGCGGCGCTGATCGCCGCGAACGGCGGCGGCGCACGGGCACTGAGGCGCTATGTGCCGCCCGAACTCGACACGGTGCGGGAAACCGTCGTTCGGTCCGAGATACTCGACCCTGAGAACGCCGAGACAATGTTCGAGCCCTTTGCCGAGGGCGGACTTTTCCGTAAGGGCAGCCGACTTGGCCGCATCCGCGCCCGGCTCCGGAGGAAAAAGAAGAAATGAGCAGTCTTGTCGGACCCGACGAAGACGATCCGCGCGGCAAGCCGCCGGTTCCGGAGGAAGTGCAGGAAGCGATCCGCACGCTGATCCGCTGGGCGGGCGACGATCCGTCTCGCGAAGGTCTGCTGGATACGCCCGCCCGCGTCGCCCGTGCATGGAAGGAATACTGCCTCGGCTATGCGGAGGACCCTGCCTATCATCTGCAGCGGGTGTTCGAGGAGGTGGGCGGCTATAACGAGATCGTTCTGCTCAAGGACATTCCCTTCCAGAGTCATTGCGAACACCATATGGCGCCGATCATCGGCAAGGCGGCGATTGCCTATCTGCCCAACGATCGGGTGGTCGGCATCTCCAAGCTGGCGCGCGTGCTCCACGGCTTCGCCAGGCGGCTGCAGGTCCAGGAACGGCTCACCGCCGAGGTCGCGGACTGCATCTGGGAAAGCCTCGAGCCTCAGGGGGTCGCGGTGGTGATCGAGGCGTCGCACAGCTGCATGACAGCGCGCGGGGTCCGTACACCGGGGGTGGGCATGATTACCAGCCGCATGATGGGCACCTTTCTGCAGGACGAGCGCAGCCGAAAGGAAGTGCTCAGCCTGATGGGCTACTGAGCCGGGCGTTCGGACGGGCGATCTCCGCGAATCAGAAGGGGCGCCCTGGGCGCCCCTTTTTCGCTCGACTTCCTTTTCCTTAGAGCTGCTTAAGCATGTGCTCTGCGCTCGAGACCGAGAAATCACCCGGCTGTTCGACGTTGAGTTCCTTCACCACGCCATCCTCGACGATCATCGAGTAGCGCTGCGCACGTTGTCCCATGCCGAAGCCCGATCCGTCCATCGTAAGTCCGACTGCCTGCGCGAAATCGCCATTGCCGTCGGCGAGCATGGTAACCTCGTCCGACCCGGCGGCGTCCTTCCATGCACCCATCACGAAGGCATCATTGACCGAGGTGCAGGCGATCTCGTCGACGCCCTTGGCGCGCAGCTCGTCCGCCTTCTCGACATAGCCCGGCAGGTGCTTGGCCGAACAGGTCGGGGTGAAAGCGCCGGGCACCGAAAACAGCGCCACCTTGCGACCGGCGAAGAAGTCGCTCGAAGCGACTTGCTCGGGACCGTCCTGGGTCGCCTTGACCAGCTTTACATCGGGTAGTTTGTCGCCCACCGAAATCGTCATGATCGCGTCTCCTGTTGCATTGAATATCCGTCCGCAGGCGGCTTAGACCAGCGCCAGTTCCGTGCAACCGGTTTTCCGGCGAGCGCGGCTCGAAGCGGTCCGCGCGGTTGCCCTGCGCGGGGGGAGCGGTTAGGGGCTGCGACAATTCCGCGCCGCCGCGTTTCTACGGTACGGCGTGCGTCTCTTTCCATCCGACAACAGACCGAGGACCGCCCGTGACCGCCTTCACCGATTACGTCATCAAGGATATCGCGCTCGCCGATTACGGCCGCGCCGAGATCGCCATCGCCGAAACCGAAATGCCCGGGCTTATGGCCACGCGCGAGGAATATGGCGCGGCGCAGCCGCTCAAGGGCGCGCGGATCACCGGCTCGCTGCATATGACCATCCAGACCGCGGTGCTGATCGAGACGCTGGTGGCGCTAGGCGCCGAAGTGCGCTGGGCGACCTGCAACATCTATTCGACCCAGGATCACGCCGCCGCCGCGCTCGCCGCTCAGGATATTCCGGTCTTCGCCATCAAGG
>JAHJPT010000284.1 GCA_018819685.1 Alphaproteobacteria bacterium | reverse complement strand
GCCACCAGCGTGCGGACCTTCTGCGCCTGGGTGTAATAGGCGTCGTAGAAGCCCGCGCTGAGCACATAGGTGCCGATCAGGATGCGCCGCTTGACCTCGTCGCCGAATCCCGCCTCGCGGGTCTCGGCATACATGTCCTGAAGCCCCGCGCCCTCCGGAAGATCGCGCAACCCGTAGCGCACGCCGTCGTAGCGCGCGAGGTTGGACGAGGCTTCGGCGGGGGCGATGATGTAATAGGCGGGCAGCGCGTATTTGGTGTGCGGCAGCGAGATGTCGACGATCTTCGCGCCCGCATCGCGCAGCCATTGCTTGCCGCGCTCCCAGCTCTCGAGGATCGCCGCATCGGTGCCCTCCATCCGGTATTCGCGCGGAATGCCCACGGTCTTGCCGGTGAGATCCGCGTCGAGCCCGGCGGCCCAGTCGGGCACGTCCAGCTTGAGGCTGGTGGCGTCCTTGGGATCGAACCCCGCCATCGCGCCGAGCATGATCGCGCAATCCTCGACCGAGCGCGCCATCGGCCCCGCCTGGTCGAGGCTGCTGGCAAAGGCGACCACGCCCCAGCGCGAGCAGCGGCCATAGGTCGGCTTGATCCCGCAGATGCCGGTGAAGGCGGCGGGCTGGCGGATCGAACCGCCGGTGTCGGTCCCGGTGGCGGCGGGCGCGATCCGCGCCGCCACCGCCGAGGACGAACCGCCCGAGGAACCGCCCGGGCTCATCGCGGCATTGGTGCCTTCGCGCCGCCAGGGCGAGGCAACATTGCCGAAATGGCTGGTTTCGTTGGACGAACCCATCGCGAACTGGTCGAGGTTGAGCTTGCCCAGCATCCCTGCGCCCGCGTCCCACAGCTTCTGGCTGACGGTGCTTTCGTAGCGCGGCACGAAGCCCTCGAGGATGTGGCTGGCGGCGGTGGTCTGCACCCCGTGCGTGCAGAACAGATCCTTCATCCCGATCGGCACGCCGGCCATCGGCCCGAGCGGCTTGCCCGCCGCGCGGTCGGCATCGACCTTGTCTGCCGCTGCCAGCGCGTGATCGGGCGTGGTGACGATGAAGGCGTTGAGTTCGGCGGCATCCGCGACCGCGGCGTTGAACGCCTCCGCCGCTTCGCGCGCGGTAAAATCGCCCGCCGCCACGCCATCGCGCAAGGGCTTTACGCCGAGCTGGGTCAGGTCGGTCATTATTCGATCACCTTGGGAACGCCGAAAAAGCCGTGTTCGGCAGCGGGCGCGTTGGCGAGGATATCGTCGCGCCGCCCGCCGCCGGTCAGCGGATCGGCATCGACCACATCGTCGCGCAGCCGCAGGCTGTTGGGGATGACCGCGGTCATCGGTTCGACGCCGGACACATCGACCTCGCCCAGCTGTTCGACCCAGTCGAGGATCTGGTTGAGCTCGGGCGCCATCCGGGTGAGTTCGTCGTCGCTCATGCGGATGCGCGCGAGCGAGGCGATCTTGGCGACGGTTTGTTTATCGACGGACATGGGGAGGCGCGTTAGCCCCGCGCGCGCGCCGCTTCAAGCGGCGATCGCCCGCGTTCTACTGGATCGGTGCGGGCGGCGGAACCATGCCGCCCTCGACTTCCGGCTGAGCTTCGGGAGCGCCCATCATGCCATCAGGCCCGCCCATCTGCAGCGCCTGCTGCAGCGCGGCCAGCCGGCGCTCGAAATCCTCCATGCTCATGAAATCCACCAGTTCGACCTGGAAGGTCAAATCCTCGTTCGGCGGAATCACCACATTGCCCTGCGGATCGGTCCGGCCTTCGACGCCATAGGCGTAGCGCGCGGGAATGGTGATGCGATAGGTGCCGCCCTTCTGCATCTGCAGCGCGCCTTCGGCAAAGCCGGGGACCATGCGGTCGAGCGGCAGCGGATTGCCTTCGGGGAAGATGCCTTCGACGGGCAGCGGAATGTCCTGCGACTGGTCGAACACCGTCCCGTCTTCCAGCGTGCCGGTATAGCGCACGAACACCACGTCGGTAGCCGCCGGCACCGGGCCGCTGCCCTCGCTCAGCGTGTCCACCTCGACCCCCTCGGGCAGAGCGATCAGCGCCAGCACCAGGGCCAGCAGCACCGCCGCGGCGATGCCGATCCACAGCTTGGTCAGCGACCCCTTGGCGATCGGCTGGAGCGGTACGCGGGTGACTTCGGTCATGGTGATTCCTGGAAAAAAGCGCCCGCAAAAGCGAAAGGGCGCGGAGATCGGTCCGCGCCCTCATGGCTTAGCTTGGCAAATGCTTCAAGTCCGGCGCTTGGAAGGCCGGATCATTGTCAGCCGTCGCGTTCCATCCGCTTGCGATCCATCTTGCGCGCGCGGCGCACGGCGGCGGCCTTTTCGCGGGCACGCTTCTCGCTGGGCTTCTCGTAGTGGCGGCGCAGCTTCATTTCGCGATAGACGCCTTCGCGCTGCAGCTTCTTCTTGAGCGCGCGCAAAGCTTGATCGACATTGTTATCGCGAACCATGATCTGCATAAATTCAAACACCTTGCTAAGCGGGACAGAGCCCGCCGCGGCGGGGGTGCCTCCTGAAAAATCGGGCCGGAAAGACTGTCTCGAGGACCGTCTCGTCGAATCAACGACGACCGCGCCGAATCCGTTCCGGACCGGCTCGAACGGCCGCCACATAGCGCCGAGCCAGCCCGATTGCAAGCATCCCCGCACGAGGCCGATACATCGGCTGCTGCGCCTTTTCACTTGCCCTATGCGCGGCTAAGGCAGCCACCATGTCCTCCCTCTCTCCCTTCGCCGCCACCGTCAACGTGGCGATCGGCGGCGCCTTCGGTGCCGCGCTGCGCTATCAAACCGGGCGCGCGATGACCGGCTGGCTCGGCGCGCCGGCGATGTCGGTGTTCCCCTGGGCCACGCTGGCGGTGAACGCGCTGGGCAGCCTCTTGATCGGGTTGCTGTTTGGCTGGCTGGCGCGCGCGGGGCAAGGCGGCGACCAGCTGCGGCTGCTGCTCGGCGTCGGTCTGCTCGGCGGGTTCACCACTTTCAGCGCCTTCAGCCTCGAACTGGTGGTGCTGGTCGAACGCGGCCAGTTCACCATCGCCGCGCTCTACGCCTTCCTCTCGATCGCGCTGGGGGTCACCGGTCTGTTCTTCGGCCTGACGCTGACGAGGCTGCTGGGATGAGCGCCCCCGATGCCCCCCAGGATGACGCCCCTCAGCTCGAGGTTCGCCAGTTCACCGTCGGCCGCGACGACGACGGTATCCGCCTCGATCGCTGGTTCAAGCGCCACCTGCCGCAGATCGGCTTCGGCACGGTCAGCCGCTGGGCGCGCACCGGGCAGATCCGCGTCGACGGCAAGCGCGCCAAGCCCGACGACCGGCTCGCGACCGGGCAGCAATTGCGCGTCCCGCCCGGCGGCGAGAGCGACACCCGCAAGCCGCGCGAACAACGCGAGCTGAGCGCCGAGGATCGCGAGCAGGCGGAGGCGATGGTCATACTCGAGAACGAGGCTGCGATCGTGCTCAACAAGCCGCCCGGCCTCGCCACGCAAGGGGGGACCAAGACCACCCGCCATGTCGACGGGCTGCTCGATGCCTTCGTCCAAGGCGACGACCCGCGCCCGCGGCTGGTCCACCGGCTCGACAAGGACACCAGCGGCGTGCTGCTGATCGCGCGCACCCCGGGCAGCGCGGCGCATTTCTCGCGCCGTTTCTCCGGGCGCAGCGCGCGAAAAGTCTATTGGGCGCTGGTGGTCGGCGTCCCCGACGTCCGCGAAGGCACGATCGAGGCACCGCTCGCCAAGCAGCCGGGTACCGGCGGCGAAAAGATGCATGTCGACGAGGAAAACGGGCAGATCGCCAAAACCCGCTACCGCGTGGTCGAGACCGCCGGGCGCAAGGCCTCCTGGCTCGAACTCGAACCGCTGACCGGGCGCACCCACCAGCTGCGCGTCCACTGCGCGGCGATGGGCAATCCGATCGTCGGCGACGGCAAATAAGGCGGGCAGGACGCCTTCCTCACCGGCAGCATCAGCCGCAAGATGCAT
>JAHJPT010000283.1 GCA_018819685.1 Alphaproteobacteria bacterium | reverse complement strand
CGTCCAGCTTGCCGCGGCGAAGTTGAAATCGTCATAGGCGTCTTCTGGGCCGGCGGTGGGATTGCCGGCGGTCAGCACGAAGGTGCCCTGTTCGCCGGTGTTGCCGATCAGCCGCGGCGGACGCATGTGCGGCGCGGGCTGCGCGGCGCTTTCGGCGGTGGAGGCGAGCCGCATCGACAGCTCGTAATCGGGCAGGCTGACGATGTCGTTCTCGCGGATTTTCGCCTCGAGCTGGGCGTTCACGCCGCGATAGAAATCCTCGATCTCGTCATTGGGGATCGTGCGCTCCTTGAGCTTGCGCATGACCGAGGCGTAATCGGTTTCCGTCCAGCCGTTCTTCTCCGCAATCTGCGGCGCGAGCGCCTCCATCTGCGCGCGGATTTCGTAGAAGCCGCGCCGCGCGCGCGCCATCGCCTCGCGCGGTTCCATGTCGATCCCGACATTGCGCAGGTTGAGCGCGTAGAGCTCTTCGGGAAGGCGCGCTTCGGGCCGGGCGGTCGGCAGCACCGTTGCGCGGGTCCATTCGCCGTAATCCGCGAACTGGGTCTCCAGCGCGGTTAGCGCAGGCTCGGCGCCCTCGATCTCGTAGCGTTCGAACAACTCGCGGATGCCGGTGATGAAAGTGGGGATCTTGGCGATCGATTCCTCGACCTCGACCGCATAGGGCCCGAGCTTGTCCGCGCCGCGACTGGCTTCGAACCGCGCCTTGGCCAGTTCGGTGTAGGGCTGGGTGCCTTCGGCCATTCCGGTGTAGCGCTGCAGCAGAGTCAGCGCCGAAGCGCGGCGGTTTTCCGCCGTCTGGTCCGACAGCATGCTACCGATCGTGTAGAAGATGGTCTGCGGCACTTCGGACCATTCGAGCAGCAGCCGCTGGTTGAGCCGCGTCGATTCGATGCTCCGGTCGAGCGAATCGATCAGGATCGCGAGATCCTGCTTCACATTGGCGTTGGTCTCTGTCTCGCGCGCGGCGACGAACTGGCGGCGCAGGGCCTCCGCACCGGCGAGGTAGCGTTCGTCGCGATCGAGCGACAGGTCGAAGGTCTGCCCGTCATACTGCTCATAGCCCGACTGCGAAGCCCCCTCGGGGAAGAACTGCGCCTCGAACTCGATCAGCTGGGTGGTGTAGGCATTGCTGGTCTGGACCCACTCGGGGGCCGCCTCGCCCGCTACGGCGACCTCGGCCTGCGCGAGGGCGGGAGATGCGGACAGGGCGAGCGGGGCGGTGGCCAGGGCAATGGCGGCGGCGAAGGTCTTCATCTGCAACTCCCGTGAATTTGATGCTGCGGCCTGCGGCAGCCGGCGGCGATCCGCAAGAGGGCAAGTCGACGAAGGACGCCTGTAAGCGGACCGACGACAGGCGGCGCCTCGCCGGAGCCGCTCGATCAATAGGCGAATGTCGCGCCCACCAGCTCCTCGGAGACGGACCAGAGCCGCTCTGCGGCGTCCCGGTCGAGCGCGTAGGAGCGCACTCCGCCGGTCGGATCGGTATCGCTCTGGTCGGCGATAGCGCAATCCTCGGCGTAGAGACCGCCGCTGCCTTCCAGCTCTTCGGCAGTCGCGACCCAGCAGGTTGTCGCCGCGCCCTGGGGGATGGATTTGAAGGTCATCCCCTTGTCGCTGGCATTGCTTTCCATCCGCTTGCGCAGATTGGCGAGGTCGTCGGGTTGGAGATGGCGTCCGAGATTGGTCATGATCCCGCCCGGGTGCACCGCATAGGCATGGATGCCCTTGTCCGCGAGCCGCTCTTCGAGTGCCACGGTGAACAGGATATTCGCGGTCTTCGACTGCCCGTAGGCTTCCCATTTGTCGTACTCGCGTTCGACATAGTTGAGATCGTCGAAATGCACGCGATCGAGATGGTGGCCGCGGCTCGAGAGATTGACGATCCGCGGGCGATCGCCTTTTTCCAGCAGTGGGATCAAGAGGTTGGTCAGCAGGAAATGGCCCAGATGATTGGTCCCGAACTGCAGTTCGAAGCCATCGGCGGTGCGATCGAGCGGGCAGGCCATCACCCCGGCGTTGTTGATCAAGAGGTCGATGGTGTCGAATCTCGCATTCGACTCTTTCCCTGCGGCACGAATAGAATCGAGCGAGGCGAGATCGCAGACCAGCGTTTCGACGCTGGCGCCGGTCTCTTGCGCGATCTCCTTCGCCGCCGCTTCCAGCTTGGCCCCGTCGCGGCCCGAGAGGATCAGATTCGCGCCCTTGGCCCCCATGGCGCGGGCGGTTTCATGGCCGAGCCCCGAATAGGCGCCGGTAATGAAGACGGTGCGCCCACCGAGGTCCTTGTCGGCGAGGACCTCGTCTGCCGTGCTGTCGAAGCCGAATGTACCCATCACCCTATCTCCCAATGCGTTGAACCCACCGTCCGGTACCACGCGGCGCGCAAGGCGGCATCAGCCAATTTCGGGTGGAGCAGCCGAACTGTCGTGCTATCGCAGCGCCATGATCCGTTCACTCACCGCCATCGCCCTCGGCCTGCTGACGCTGCCGATCCCGGTCACCGCTTCTGCCGCTGCGCCAGAAACCGTCGCGCACGAAGAGGCGGCCTGGTCGTTTGCGATCCATGGCGGCGCGGGCACGCTGTCGCGCGAGAACATGACTCCCGAACGAGAAGCCGAATACGAGGCGGCGCTGCAGGGCGCACTCGATGCCGGTGCAGCCGTCTTGCGCGCTGGCGGCAGCGCGATGGACGCGGTCGAGACCGCGATCCTGCTGATGGAGGACGACCCCAAGTTCAACGCCGGGCGCGGCGCGGTGTTCACCTGGGAAGGCACCAACGAGCTCGACGCTGCGGTGATGGACGGGCGCGATCGCTCGGCGGGTGCGGTCACCGGGGTCACCTCGATCAAGAACCCGATCCTGCTCGCCCGCGCGGTGATGCGCGACGGGCCCCACGTCTTCCTGAGCGGCGCCGGGGCGGAGGAATTCGCCCGCGAACGCCAGATCGAAACTGCGGAGCCCGCCTGGTTCCAGACCGAGGCGCGCCGCGAAGCGCTCGAGCGGATGAAGGCGGATCGGGTGTCGGCCTACGATGTCGATCGCAAATTCGGCACGGTCGGCGCGGTGGCGCTCGATCAGGCTGGAAATCTCGCGGCCGGCACCTCGACCGGCGGGATGACCGGCAAGCGCTGGGGCCGTATCGGCGATGCTCCGATGGTGGGCGCGGGCACCTATGCCGACAACCGTAGCTGCGCGGTCTCGGCCACGGGCGCGGGCGAATATTTCATCCGCGTCGGCGTCGCGCATGAGATCTGCACCCGATTGCGATTGGCTGGCGATACCACGCTGGAGGAATTCGCCAACGGCGCGCGCGAAGGCAGCGAGATAACGCTAACCGAGAAGCTGGTCGAAGGCGTCGCCGATGCGGTGATGGCCGAGGTCAAGCAATTGGGCGGCGACGGCGGGGTGATCGTTGTCGTCCCCTCGGGCGCGGCGGTGTTCAGCTTTAACACCAGCGGTATGTACCGCGGTCGCGCAACCAGTGCCGGCGTCAACGAAGTCGCGATCTTCGCCGACGACTGACCGCGAGCCGGCCGCTGGCGGATCAGGCTGCGGCCCATCGCGCGATGATGACGCCAGCCTGCGCCAGCACCGCTTCGGACGCGGCATCCATGCCATCATGCGCAGCCGGTGCACGGTAATAGGTCGCAAAGGTCAACGGCGCGCGCCCCGGCGGTTCGATGAAGCCGATATCGACATAGAGACTTCTCATACCCGGCCAGGTCGAAGTGCCGGTCTTGTCTCCGGCGCGCCAGCCCTCGGGCAGCCCCGCGCGCACTCGCCGCAGCCCGGTGGGGGTGTCGTGCATCCAGAGCATGAGCTGCTCGCTCGCTTCAGCGGCCAGCCCGCCGCCATAGAGCATGCGCGCCAGCGTGGTCGCCATGGCGCGCGGCGTGGTGGTATCGCGCAATTCGCCCCTCGGCACCTGATTGAGCTCGGGCTCGGTACGGTCGAGGCGGCTGATCTCGTCTCCCATGCTGCGCCAGAACGCGGTCAGCGCCTGCGGTCCGCCGAGTTTCGCCAGCAGGATGTTCGCCGCCGCATTGTCGGAATATTTTTGCGTGAACTCCGCCAACTCGCGCAAGCTCGCGCCTTCTTCCAGCCGCCGCGTGGTGAAGGGCGAAACCGACATTAGCTGCTCGCGCGTCCAGCGCACATGCTCGTCTGCCGAAATCGTGCCATCGGCATCGAGTTGCAGCACCATCGCCGCGAGCGAGGCCTTGAAGCTGGAGCAATGACCGAAGCGCTCGGTCTGCCGATGACCAAACCCCAGCCCGGTCCGCGTATCGAGCGCGAACACGCCCAGTTCCCCACCGGTCTCGGCTTCGAGGATGCGGAGCTTGGCCTCCAGGCGCGAAGCCGTACCCGCCTCGACCGGAACGCAGGCCGAGCCCGCCAAGGCGAGGCCGCCAAGTATCACGCTGCGCCGGGTCGCCATACTCATCCCCGCTTGCGCGCCTGGGCGTAGCTGCCGAGCAGGCGCACGCTG
>JAHJPT010000282.1 GCA_018819685.1 Alphaproteobacteria bacterium | reverse complement strand
GCCGCTTTGCGCGATGCCGGGGCCATGCTCTACTTCGAAGACATCGAGATCGGCACGAAGGATTCCTTCGGCCAATATGAAGTCACCCGCGAGGAAGTGCTGGAGTTCGCGCAGAAATACGACCCCCAGCCCTTCCATCTGAGCGACGAGGCCGCGGCGCAGACCCATTTCGGGCGCATTTCCGCCAGCGGCTGGCACACATGCGCAATGACCATGCGGATGCTGGTCGAGAACATGTCGGTGATCCAGCGCGCCGGGCTGGGTTCGCCCGGGGTCGACCAGCTGATGTGGCGCAAGCCGGTCTATCCCGGCGACACTTTGCGCTGCGAGACCGAAGTGCTGGAGAAGCGCCGCAGCCGCTCGCGCCCGGAGATGGGGCTCTTCAAGACCCGCTCGCGCACCTTCAACCAGAACGACGAGCTGGTGCTGGAGATGGTCTCGAACGGGCTGATGCAGGTCCGCGATCCCGAAGTCCCTATCGAGGACTGAGGCGCTAATTCAGGCTCCGCACTCGGCGATGCCCTCGGCGCGATAGACCACCCGGTCGCGCCCGTCGGTCAGCGTCAGGTGCGCGTCGTAGCCCATCGTCTCCATCCCGATCTGCTCGCCCTCGCCGTCCTGCAGGTCGAGCTCCAGGCTGAATTCGCGCCCGTCGTATTTCGCTCGCGTCCCGAGCGGGTTTTCCGGGCTGCCGGGATCGGGCGCCAGCCGCAAGACCTCGCCGCTGCGCTTGACGAAAGCGGCATCGCCCATGGCGATCGCCAGCGCCTCACCCTCGCCCGTTTCCCCGCCGACGCGGTCATCATCGGCCACGAAGCTGCAACCGAGCCCGATGGCCCCTTGGCCTTCGATATCGGAGAAACCGATCGGCTGGAGGCTCACCGGCACAGCCGGCGTGACCTGAGTCGCCCGAACCGCCGCGACAGCCTCCGCATCGCGCCGCGCCCGTTCCTCGGGCGAGACCTCCTCTCCGCATCCGGCCAGAGCCAGCAGCGAGAGGACCAGCAAAAACCGCATTCCAATGTCTCCCACACAGCTCTTCAAGGTCGTCCATCGACCGATTCACCCAACTTTGGCATGTTGAGCTCCCCGTCCGGTTGACCGTTTCGCGATGGCCGTCAAGGTCAGCTCGCGGGATGTGGGAACTGCACCGGACAAGTCGGGTATGGGAGTGGACAGCTGACGTTCGACCACCGTCGACCAATCCGCGCAGTTCGTGCTGGGCTGAACTAGCTGGTCGGATCCAGGAAGATTTCCCTGTTCGGGAAATCAGTGACGATACGAAATCGTCTTAATATCCCCACCCCGACGTTTGCCGGAACCTGGAGGTTCTCGAGAACGTGCGCACGAATGTTTCTGAAGAGGCGACCAGCGAGGGTCAGCTCCCGAACATAAACCACAGGGCGCGCTGCCGCACCGCCGATTCCACCTGCTGGCTCGATGCCGACCGGCTCCAGCTTGAGCTGGCTGGCGAGCTCGGAGGATAGCAAGAGGCCTGAGCCATTGCCGAGGTCGAAGTCTGCACTGACTTCCATCTCACCGAAGAGAACGGGGACAGTCTCAATCCCGTGAGCGGCCGTCAGAGGCAGGCGAAGGCCTCCTGGGAGTTCCTGCTCTGCAACAAAGGCAATCGTGCCTGCATCGATGTCGATGGCGAGTTTGCCCGCATCGAAGATCTCGCGGCCCAGGATCACAGGTAGCGGCTGGCCGATCAGTCTGGCAGCCACGTCCGAAAGATCGATCACGGCTACGACAGGCAGGGTGAAATCGCGTCCCAAGGCGCTGATGTCGACGTTCTCGACGAGTTCCGCACTGGTTGTCCCTGCTCCCGTTCCACGAGCCTCAACCTGTTTGCCTTCTTGAACTCCGAGCTGATCTGCGAACCGGCGGTCCAGCAAAGTCAGTTCAGCTCCGCTGTCCAGCAACGCCTCTGCAGGTTCTCCCTGGACCTCGACGGGGACGAAGAGGCGGTCGCCACGGACAATCAGCTCTTCAGCGGCGAGAGGGAATGAGGCCAAGGCAGCAAGAGCGATGAGGATGATGCGAAGCATTTTCGGCCCTTGGCTGAAGTTCGAAAATCGCTGGCCACTTCTTCGACGAAATGCGCAGTCGTCACGACCAGTTGCTCGTCTGCTGCTGTGCTGCTTGAGGGGTGGATCGATGGGGTTCGGTCCGGCGCTTCTGGGTGTCAGCTCACGCATCCTTGGCAGACTTCTTACCGAACAGGGACAACAAGCAGGCTTTGCGATGGCAGGCGCGCCAGTTCATCGACGACCGATGCTCGATGATCGGCACCTACCACGAATGCAATGCGCCGCCCGGGATTGTTCTCCACGACTTGACGCACGCTCCTTGCAATTCTCCGATCTCGCTCTGCATAGAACGCCACGAGCCGCGCGTAGCTTGTTCCCGCCAACTCTTCGGCGAGCACTCGGTAGTAGGCCCGGGATATCGAGTCGTAGCGGCCATCGTTGAGCGAAGCTGCCGATGCGACCTCCAGGATACTACTCTGCTGTTTCTGAAGCGCGTCGGCTTTTGGCGTTCCAGCAGAAAGATCCTCGCTCCGCTCTCGCTCAAGGCGCTTGACCCAGCTCCTGTCCTGCCACCACCTCTCAGGCACGCGCCGGCCTTCGAGCTCCTCGCCCAGCCAATCGATGCCGCGAACCCGGGGGCTATAGCGACGAGCAAGTTCCACCATCTCGAACGGATAGTTGCGCTCCAGGTAGTCTGCGTCTTCGCCCAGGTCTTCCTGCCGGATCTCGACTGCGACAACGTCCGGCGAGAAGCTGCTGACGGCGTCAAACAGATCGTCATAGGAATAGCGAGGATGCTCTTTGTGCGCCGAATGGATGGCCGCGATCACCATCACGGGCGTGGGTTCTGGCGGTGCTGGAACAGTGCTGCAACCGGCAACGAGAGCCAGCACCGCGGTGATGAGCAGCTTACCCATTGTCATCCTTCATACCTGATTGTGGAGCTTCCCGTGCATACTACTTCTGGGAGACCGCAGGGAAGTCGTTCGTTGAGCGAGTGTCTGCAATTGGTCGTCCGCCGGCCGTCCGGCTTTTAGGAGCGCCATCCTTAGCCGACAATCGCGCGCCTAACCCGATCTAATGCCGCCCGAACAGCTTCTCGACGTCTTCCAGCGCCAGCTTCACCCAGGTCGGACGTCCGTGGTTGCACTGGCCCGAGCGGGGGGTGGCTTCCATCTCGCGCAGCAGCGCGTTCATCTCGGCGACGCTGAGCACGCGCCCCGCGCGCACCGAGCCGTGGCAGGCCATGGTGGCGAGCACCAGTTCTAGCTTCTCGCTCAGCAGCAGCGCGCCCTTGTCCTCGTCATGCCCGTGCTTGACCAGATCGTCGTCGATATCGCGCAGCAGCTTTTCGGGATCGCCATTGCGCAGCGAATGCGGCAGCGCGCCCACCAGCATCGCG
>JAHJPT010000281.1 GCA_018819685.1 Alphaproteobacteria bacterium | reverse complement strand
CGCCGCTTTCCTTCAATTCACACAGAGCGAACCCGAGCGCTTTGCCGTCATCGATGGCGAAGGAACGGTCGAGCAGGTCCACAGCCGCATTCTCGCCGCGTTGGAACCCCTGTTCGAAGCGGACCCACGCTCATGATCGGCCACGATGCGGCATGGTCGGCGTGGCACGATGCGCTTGCCGGCGAGCGGATGCACCACGCCTGGCTGCTGACGGGTAAGTCGGGGCTGGGGAAGATGCACTTCGCCCTCGCCGCAGCCCGCACACTCGTGGGAGCGGGGCCCGATGTCGAGAACCACCCCGACATCCATATCCTCACGCATCTTCCCAAGGACGACAAGGAGGAGCGCAAGCGCGACGAAGGCAAGCCCTTCGAGGTCAAGCGCAACATCACCATCGGGCAGGTTCGCGCCATGCAGCAGCGGCTCAGCACAAGACCGACGATGGGCGAGCGCCGCGCGATCATCGTCGATCCCGCCGACGACATGGAGCGCAACGCCTCCAACGCGTTGCTCAAGAGCCTCGAGGAGCCGCCGGTGGGAACCTTCTTCCTGCTGGTCAGCCATCGTCCGGCCAAGCTGCTCCCGACGATCCGTTCGCGCTGCCGGACGCTGCGCTTCCATGCGCTGCAGGATGGCGAAATTGCGGAGCTTCTCGTGCAGCATGCACCCGATGCGAACGAAGCGACCCGCGCCGCGGCCGTCACTGCCGCCGCCGGATCGCCCGGACGCGCGCTCGCCTTCGTCGATCTCGGACTGGGTCCGGTGGCGCAGATCCTCCACCTGATCGCGGAGCAGGGCGATCCGGAATTCACCCTGCGCGGCGAACTGGTTTCGGCGATCGGCACCAGGCCCGATCGCGCGCGGCTCGACGCGGTGTTCGAACTGGCGCGCTCGATCCTCGACGAGGGTCTTGCCGATCTCGACCGCCCCCTGTTGCCCGCACGGATCGCCGCACATGCCGAGCTCGTCCGGCTCTCGGGCGAAATGCCGACTTACAATTACGATACCGGGTTGCTGGTGATGGAAATCGGCACCTTGCTCGCGGGCGCGGCGCAGTCTAGCGGAGGCGCCCATGGCTGAGCCTTTCTATATCACTACGGCGATCAACTATCCGAACGGTCGCCCCCACATCGGCCACGCCTATGAGGCGATCGCCGCCGATGTCATCGCACGCTTCCAGCGGCTGCGCGGCCGCGAGGTCCGGTTCCAGACCGGGACCGACGAGCATGGTCTCAAGATGGCGCGCAAGGCCGCCGAGCAGGATCGCAGCCCGCGCGAGTTGGCGGATGAAATGTCGGGATATTTCAGAGCGATGGATAATGCTCTTGATATTTCCTACGACCGCTTCATCCGCACGGTGGAGGACGATCACCACAGCGCCAGCCAAGCGATCTGGCGGGCGATGGAGGCCAAGGGCGATCTCTATCTCGACCGCTACGAGGGCTGGTACTCGATCCGCGACGAGGCCTATTACGACGCCAGCGAACTGAGCGAGACCGAGGGCGGCGAGAAGCTTTCGCCGCAAGGTACGCCGGTCGAATGGACCGTCGAGGAGAGCTGGTTCTTCCGGTTGTCGAACTATCAGGAGCCGTTGCTCGAATTGCTCCGGACGCCGGGCTTTCTCGAGCCCGAGAGCCGCCGCAACGAGATGATCGCCTTCGTCGAGGGCGGACTGCGCGATCTCTCTGTCAGCCGCACCAGCTTCGACTGGGGGGTCAAGGTACCGGGCAGCGACGAGCATGTGATGTATGTCTGGGTCGATGCGCTGACCAATTATCTCACCGGTCTGGGCTATCCCGAGGACACCGAGGACTGGCGCCGCTTCTGGCCCGCCAGCCTCCACCTGATCGGCAAGGACATCGTCCGCTTTCACACGGTATACTGGCCGGCCTTCCTGATGAGCGCCGATCTGCCGCCACCGCGCAAGGTGTTCGGCCACGGCTTCATCCTCAATCGCGGGCAGAAGGAATCCAAGTCGCTCGGCAACGTCACCGATCCGCTCGCGCTGGCAGAGAATTTCGGGGTCGACAACCTGCGCTATTTCCTGATGCGCGAAGTCGCCTTCGGACAGGACGGCAGCTATTCGGCCGAGGCGATCGTGCCGCGCCGCAACGCCGAGCTCGCCAACAGCTTCGGCAATCTGGTCCAGCGCGCCTTGTCGATGGTGCACAAGAATCTGGACGGCGCGCTGCGCGCCTTTTCCCAAGCCGATGCCGACCAAGCGCTGCTCGCGACGGTACGCAAATCCTGCCGCGAAAGCCTGCCCGAGCGCTTCGAAGCGTTGGATTTCAGCCAGGGGATCGAAGCCTGGATGCAGGCGGTCTGGGCCTGCAACCAATATGTCGACGAACAGGCGCCCTGGGCGCTGAAAAAGACCGATCCGGAGCGGATGGAAGCGGTGCTGCTGACGCTGGTGATCGCCATTCGCGATCTCGCGCTGGCGATCCAGCCGGTGATCCCGACGCGCGCCGGTGCCGTGCTCGACATGCTTGGTATCCCCCAGGATGCGCGCAATTATGCGGATCTCGGCGATACGGGCTGGTACGATGCACTGGTTGCGGCGGATCACAGAATCGCCAAGCCCGAGCCGATGTTCCCGCGGCTCGAACTCGCCACCGAGGCCGCATGATGCTGGTCGATAGCCACTGCCATCTGGAGTATAAGGGCCTCGTCGAGGACCAGGCGGCGGTGCTCGATCGCGCGCGCGCGATCGGCGTGCAGACCTTCCTCAACATCTCGACCAAACAGTCCGAATGGGCGCAAGTCGTGGCCACCGCGGAACGCGAGCCCGATGTCTTCGCCAGCGTCGGCATCCACCCGCATCACGCCGACGATCATCAGAATTTGACCGAGCACGAGCTGCGCCAAGCTACCAAGAACCCGCGGGTGATCGGGATCGGCGAGACCGGGCTCGACTATTATTACGAACATTCCGATCGCGCAGCGCAGCAGCGCCTGTTCCGCCTGCACATCGCGGTGGCGCGCGATGTGCAGCTGCCGGTGATCATCCATACCCGCGACGCCGAGGACGACACGCTTGCCATCCTCGAGGACGAATTGGGGAAGGGGGCCTTCCCCGCGCTGATCCATTGTTTCACGGCTTCCGCAGAGTTCGGGGAGGCGGTGTTGGCGCTGGGGCTGTCGATCTCGATCTCGGGCATCGTCACCTTCAAGAACGCCAAGGATTTGCAGGGGGTGGCCAGAGACGTTCCTGCGGACCGATTGCTGGTCGAAACCGACAGCCCCTTTCTCGCGCCAGTGCCGCATCGCGGTCGGCCGTGCGAGCCGGGCTTCGTGCGCGATACCGCAGCTTTCCTTGCCGAACTTCGCGGTGAAAGCCTTGAACAGCTCGCCGAGACGACCACTCGCAATTTCCATTCGCTGTTTACCAAGGCGCCACGCGCAGAGGCAGCGGCATGAAGCTGCTGATGCTCGGCTCGGGGACCTCGACCGGGGTGCCGCGGATCGGCAACGACTGGGGCGAATGCGACCCCGCGGAACCGCGTAACCGCCGCACCCGCGTCTCGATCATGGTCGAGAACGATGCCGGGCAGCGGATCCTGATCGACACCTCGACCGATCTGCGCCAGCAATTGCTCGCGAACGAGATCGAGAAGGTCGATGCAGTGCTGTGGACGCACGACCACGCCGATCACTGCCACGGCATCGATGATCTGCGCGTGATGCGCTACGGTCGCAGCAATGCGCTACCAGGCTATGCCGAGCCGAAGACGGCGAAGAGCCTGCGCAAGCGGTTCGACTATGTGTTCGAAGGTCAGCATGGCTATCCCACGCTGATCGAATTGTCCGATCTGCGCGATCAGCGACTGGTCGCAGGCTTCTCGCTCGACTGGGTCGAGATGCCGCACGGGCCGACCCACAGCACCGGCTTTCGGGTCGAGGCCGATGGCGTCTCGCTGGTCTATGCCACGGATTACAGCGAGATCACGCCGCAGATGCAGTCCTGTTTCGCCGGCGCCGATCTGCTGGTGAGCGACTGCCTGCGCCGCCAACCGCATCCCACGCATGCCAGCCTAGGGCTGGCGCTCGAACTGGCCTCGCGCACCAAGGCGAAACGCACTGTGCTCACGCATCTCGACAAGAGCATGGACTACCGCGCGCTCGCCGACGAAGTGCCCAAACGCGTGCTCGTCGGATACGATGGCCTGGAGCTTGCCGTATGAGCGAATTCGACATCGTCTCGATCATCTCGCTGGTGGGTTTTCTGGTGCTGGCGGTGAGCGCGCTGTCCGCGCATCGCTTTTCGCTGAAAAAGGGCATCGTGATGGCCTTGGCGTGGGCGGCGATCTTCGCGATCGTCGTACTGTTCATCAGCCTGGTCGAAGGGTGAAAGCCCGCCACAACCTCACCCGGTATTTAACATAATATATATTATCATTCCAATATGGCCGACCCGACCGATCAACTCACCCGCCTCCTCGCCATCATGACCCGCTTGCGCGACCCCGAACACGGTTGCGAATGGGATCTGGCGCAGGATTTCGCCTCGATCGCCCCTTATACGATCGAAGAAGCCTATGAGGTCGCGGATGCGATCGAGCGTGCGGACATGGCCGATTTGCGCGGCGAACTCGGCGACCTCTTGCTCCAGGTCGTGTTCCATGCGCGAATCGCGGAAGAAGCAGGACATTTCGCCTTCGCCGATGTGGCGCGCTCGATCGCCGACAAGATGGAATCGCGCCATCCGCACATCTTCGGCGACCAGACCGGCAGCATGGGCGAGATGCGGTGGGAGAACCTCAAGCAGGCCGAACGCGAGGCTGCGGGCGCCACCAGCGCTATGGATGGCGTCGCCGGGGCCCTGCCGGGACTGATGCGCGCGCAGAAGCTTCAGAAACGCGCCGCGCGCGTCGGGTTCGACTGGCCGGATAGAGAAGGACCGAAAGCCAAACTAATCGAGGAAATAGAAGAACTTGAAGAGGCTTCCTCGGACTCCAGGGAGGAAGAAGCCGGGGATCTGCTGTTTGCCGCAGTCAATCTGGTGCGCGCCTACGGTATCGACGCCGAAGCGGCGTTGCGAGCGGCCAACGTGAAATTCGAACGACGATTTCGGGCGATGGAAACCCTTTCGCAGGGCACCTTCCCGGACCTGACGCTGGACCAGCAGGAAGAGCTCTGGCAAGCAGTCAAGCGCGACGAGAACAGCCGCCCTTAAAGCGCTGAAAAGCGACCGAATTCCTTCGGGGTGAGGCGGACCGAGAGCTGCCGCACCGGCCCCTCGTCGCGATCGATGCTCTGCTCTTCTATGACTTGGCCATGCTGGTGTAGCCAAGCGCTACGCATGCCGTCTCCTGCGGCCAGTTCGATCGCATAGGTGCGAGAATCCTGCGTCAGCAATGCGTCGATCCGCTGGAGCAGATGCTCGACCCCTTCCCCGGTCATGGCCGAGATCGGCACGGTCTTGTCGTCATGCGACGCGATCTCCACGAGTTCCGCACGTCGCTCCTCGGCAAGCGCATCGATCTTGTTCCAGGCTTCGAGAATGGGGATTTCGCTCACCCCGCTTTCGGCATCGATGACTTCGAGATCGGTGAGAATCTGCAGAACCTGCTGCTTCTGCGCGGCGGCGTCGGGATTGGCCATGTCGCGGACATGGACGATCACGTCGGCGCCGGTGACTTCTTCCAGCGTCGCCCGGAACGCCGCGACCAGCTGCGTCGGCAGATCGGAGATGAAGCCGACTGTGTCGGACAGGATAGCCTTCTCGACCCCCGGCAATTCGATCGCCCGCATCGTCGGGTCGAGGGTGGCAAAAAGGAGGTCCTCCGCCATGACGTCGGAACCGGTCAAGCCGTTGAACAACGTCGATTTTCCCGCATTGGTGTAGCCCACCAGCGCGATCACCGGCCATGGTGCCCTGCCCCGCCTCGCCCGGTGCAGCGCCCTCGTCTTGCGGACCTGCTCGAGTTCCTTGCGCAGCTGCGACATCCGCTGGCGGATCATCCGGCGGTCGGCCTCGATCTGCGTTTCGCCCGGACCGCCGAGAAAGCCGAAGCCGCCGCGTTGCCGTTCGAGGTGGGTCCAGCTGCGGACCAACCGGCTCTGCTGATAGTCCAGATGCGCGAGTTCCACCTGCAGCCGTCCTTCGGCGGTCGCGGCGCGCTCGCCGAAAATCTCGAGGATCAACCCGGTCCGATCGATGACCTTGCGCGCCAGCTTGTCCTCGAGGTTGCGCTGCTGGATCGGGGTCAGACTGCCATCGACCACCACCAGCTCGGCCTCTTCCTGCTCGCACTGGATGCGGATGTTATCGACCTGCCCCGAGCCGAACAGCAGATTGGGCTTCACCTGGCGCACGGGCAGCACGAAAGCCTCAGCGATCACGATCCCGATCGCGAGCGCGAGCCCCTTGGCCTCCTCGAGCCGCGACTGCGCGTCGAGTTCGTAGGATTGCCCGCGAATATCCGGACAGATGACGAGGGCTCGCGCGCCGCGCGAGACTTCGCCCAGCAGGTCGTCGTCGAAGCTCAGTTTTCTTCACCTTCCCAGTCGTCGGACAGATCGACCGCCGTAGCAGGCTGGATCGTCGAGACGGCGTGCTTGTAGGCGAGCTGCACGTACCCCTCGCGCTCGAGCAGCATGCAGAACAGATCATAGGCGGCGATCCGGCCCTGGAGCATGACCCCGTTGACGAGGAACATCGTCACCTGCGCTTCGGCCTCGCTCACCCGGCTGAGGAACACGTCCTGCAGCAGGCGCTGCTTGGCGCCCGAATCCTGACTGGCGAACTGATCCGCATCGAGCGCGGAGCCCGGCATGATCGTCGAAATGGCGTGCTTGTAGACCAGCTGCGCCTGACCATCGCGGCGCAACAGGATCGAGAAATTGTCGAACCAGGTGATGATGCCCTGCAGTTTGACCCCTTTGACCAGAAACATGGTCACGGGCATCTTGTTCTTGCGCAGCAGGTTGAGGAAAGCATCCTGAAGGTTCTGAGGCTTGCCCGCAGACGGCCTGCGGGCCGGCGTTTCCGCCGCAGCGGGTTTTTCCACGCGCGGGCGTGGGGATAGGGTCTTCTCGGACATGAAACTGCCTCCTGTTGTTGGCGGCCGCTCCTCGCAGTCCGCAATCTGGTCGTCCGCCCGGTCGTTAGCCGAACCTTGCCGCCCGTGAATTCTGCGCGAATGTGGGCCTTGCCGCCCGAAAGACAAATGCTTTTGTCGAAGCTGCGTTCCGCAGCGATCGACCGGCCCGATCAGGACGAGCCCTCGCCCCCCTTGCGATCGGTCATCCCCAGCATCTTGAGCTTGCGATGCAGCGCCGATCGCTCCATCCCGATGAAGGTGGCAGTCTTCGAAATATTGCCCGAAAAACGACGAATCTGCACCGCAAGATATTCGCGTTCGAAATTCTCGCGTGCCTCGCGCAGCGGCACACCCATCATTGCCGCCATCGCCTGGCCGCCTCCGACCTTGCCTTCGGTCACCTCGCCCGAAAGCATCGCCGGCTCGACCTTCTCGAGCTCGTCGCGCGGCGTCAGGATGATCGTGCGCTCGACGACGTTGCGCAGCTGGCGGACGTTGCCCGGCCAGTCGTAGGCCTGCAGCGCCGCCATCGCCTCCTCGGTCACCTGCGGCGGCGAGAGCCCCTGTTCGGCGGCGTAGCGGGCGAAGAAATGCTCGGCCAGAACGGGAATGTCGTCGCGCCTCTCGGACAGCGAGGGCACCTCCACCGGCACCACGTTGAGACGGTAGAACAGATCCTCGCGGAAGCGCCGCTCCTCCATCTCGCGCTGCAGGTCGCGGGCGGTCGAGGAGACGACGCGGACATCCACCCCGATCTGTCGCGATCCGCCCACCCTGACGAAGCTCTGCTCGGTCAGCACCCGCAGGATACGCGCCTGGGTGGAGAGCGGCATGTCGGCCACTTCGTCGAGATAGAGCGTCCCGCCATCGGCCATTTCCAGCAGACCGGCACGCACCAGCTTCCCGTCCTGCTCCTCGCCGAACAATTCGTGCTCGAAGCGCTCCGGGGTAATCCGCGCCGAATTGACGGTGACGAAAGCGTGATCGGCGCGCGAGCTCCAGCTGTGGAGCAGCCGTGCGGCGACCTCCTTGCCCGCTCCCGCCGGTCCGTAGATCAGCACCCGGCTGCCGGTGCCCGCGACCCGTTTGAGTGTCGCGCGAACCTGCGTGATCGCGACCGAATTGCCGGTGAACTCGTCGTCTGTTCCAAGATAGCTCTTCAACCGCGTATTTTCGCGTCGCAGCCGCTCCGTCTCGGTGGCTCGCTCCACCAGCAGCAGCAGACGCTCCGCCTCGAACGGCTTCTCGATGAAGTCGAGCGCGCCCCGGCTCACCGCGGCGACCGCGGTGTCGATATTGCCGTGGCCTGAGAAGATGATCACCGGCAGCTGCGGCTCGCGGATCTTGATTTCGTCCAGCACTTCGAGCCCGTCCATCGGGCTGCCGTGCAGCCAGACATCGAGCAGCACCACGCTGGGCCGCTTCTCGTCGATCGCCGCAAGAGCGGACGTGCTGTCGCCGGCTGTGCGGCATTCATAGCCTTCGTCGCTCAACACACCAGCGACGAGCTCGCGGATGTCGCGCTCGTCGTCCACGATCAGGATGTCCAGAGCCATGCTAAGCTACCTCATTCGTTCGATTGTGCGGTGTTGGGACGCGATGTGTTTGCCGTCGGCCTCTCGGTTGGATCGCGCGCGAAGCGCATCCTTACGCAGGTGCCCCCGCCCTCGCGGGCCGAGAAACCCATTTCGCCGCCGTGCTCCTCGACGATCTTGTTGACGATCGCCAGCCCCAGCCCGGTGCCCTTGTCGCGCGTGGTGACATAGGGTTCGAGTATCCGTTCGCGGTCTTGCGGCAGGCCGACGCCATTGTCCTCGACTGTAACGGTGAGCGCGGATTCGTCGCTCTCGAGGACCACCGCTACCTTGCCGCGGAAATCGACGGGCGCTTGCGCAGCCTGCGCCTCGACAGCCTCGCCGGCATTCTTGAGCACGTTGATCAGGGCCTGACCGAATTGATGGCGATCGCACTGGATGGTGATCGGTCCGTCGGTATCGCCGGTCAGATTGTAATCGATATCGGGATGCCCGACTTCCTGCAGAAACAGCGACTGCCGCACGAGGTCGAGCGCATCCTCGGAGCGGAACACGGGCTTGGGCAGCCGGGCGAAGGACGAGAACTCGTCGACCATCTTGCGCAGGTCGCCCACCTGGCGGACGATGGTGTTGGTCAGATCGTCGAACAATTCGCCATCCTGCAGGATCTGCTTGCGATAGCGCCGCTTGAGCCGTTCGGTCGCCAGCTGGATCGGCGTAAGCGGATTCTTGATCTCATGCGCGATGCGGCGGGCGACGTCGGACCAGGCGGCTTGCCGCTGATCGAGCAGCTGACGGGTGATATCCTCGAAGGTGATCACGTGACCGTCGCGCTCACGCCCGATCTTCACCGCCAGCGTCAGCAGGTCGGCGCCTTTGGAATAGCTGACGATCCCTTTTTCCAGCCCCGCCTCTACCATCGCGGCGATCTGCGGTGCCACCTTTCGAAGATTTCGCTCCTGGCCATCCGCATTGCGATCGGCGTCCCCCAGCAACGCCTGGGCCGGCCCGTTCATCAGCAGGATGCGGCAATTGCTGTCGATCGACACGACGCCGGCGCTGACGGATTCGAGCACCGCCTCGATAAAGCCGCGACGTTCTTCGATCTGGCGATTGGCGGTCATCAGCGCATCGGTCTGGCGCTCGATCTGCGCCGTCATCCGGTTGAAGGCGCGATTGAGCAGACCGATCTCGTCGCCCCTGGTGCGGCCCTCGACGCGCAGCGCGAAATTGCCGGCTCCCACTTCGCGTGCAGCGGCCACGAGGTCGGTGAGCGGTTCGACCTGCCGGTCCGCGAGCCGAAGCGCGAACCAGACCGCCAGACCGACCAGACCGAGGCTGACGAAAAACAGCGCCAGATTGAAGCGCAATTGCAAGGCGCGGGCGCGCTGGGTGAGATCGTCATAGGCCTCGGTGATCGAGCGCGCACTCTCCCAGCTCCTGAAGCTGTCGCCTTCCGAATTGCGAGCGTTGTAGAGGTAGATGCCCGCTTCGCGATCGATCGGCGCGAGAGCTTCGATCCGCTCTTCCGACCCTTGCACGACCACCGGCTCTCCGGCCTTGAGCGGCTCGGCGCCGCTTTCCGCAAAGGTCACCGGATCGCTTCCCTCGCTCAGCCCATAGACTACGGCCGTGCGCATGCTGCCATCGGGCATGGCCTGGAGAATGGCGCTCTCGTTCACGTCGCGCGGATCCGCCTGATATTCGTAGAGCAGCGCGAAGTTCGGATCCGTGACGGCGACGCGGCCCAGGATGCTGCGCATGTCCATCGCCATCGACACGGTTTCTTGCGACAGATCGAGCTGGTTCTCTTCGTAATAGTTCTGCGCCAGCCTGTTGGTGTTCTCCATCAGCCCGCGCGAGCTGTCCGAAAACCAGAAATCCACTCCCGACTGGAACAGGAAGGCCGCAAAGCCCGCAACCAGAAGCGTCGGCACCGCGGCGATCAGCGAGAAGAAGAAAACCAGCCGGACATGCAGCCGCGCCGTGCTGCCGGCCGCGCGCCGCAACGCCAACCGGCGACCGAGCAAGACGAGCAGCGCCATCGCCGGTACCAGCGTCCCGATCAGCAGGCCTGCAATCTGTTGCGATGGCAGCAATTGGCCATCCGGCGGTGCATTGGCGAACACCAGATAGCCGCTCACGACCATCGCCACCACCGCCAGCGCCGAGGCCATCTCGAGCCAGGCAAACAGGTTGGCACGGCGCGATGTCACCACGAAGCGGCGCAACCAGCGTGGAGTCTGTCGCAGAGGTGGGTGCGCCTGGCTGGCCATCGTTGCCGCGTTACAACGACACTGTGGCCAATGTGCAAGCTATTTATCGGCAGCCCGCGCCTCAGCGGCGACGGGCGTAGCGATCGGGCTCGATCGCGAGATCGGAGATCTTCTTTCGCAAGGTGTTGCGATTGATCCCCAAAAGCTGCGCGGCACGAACCTGGTTCCCTTCGGTTTCGCGCAGCGCATGTTCGAGCAGCGGCTTTTCGAACTCCGCCAGCGCGGCGTGATAGAGAGTTCCGGAAGGGAGCTCCCGCCCCTCCAGCCAGGCCGCCAGCGCGCTCCCCAGGCCCGTCTCCGTGCAGGGATCGCTTGCCGCTTCGAGCGGCGGCAGGTTCTCGTCGACGGTCGCGCGATCGATCGTCTCGTTGCGGGCGATCAGCGCCAGCCGGAACACGACGTTGCGCAATTCGCGAACATTGCCCGGCCAGTCGCGCTCGGTCAAAGCTGCCACGGCGTCCTCGGCTATCGCACGGCGGGGCAGGCCTTCGCGTTCGGCCAAAGCCAGGAAGTGGCGCGCCAGAGCTGCAATGTCCTCGCGACGTTCGCGCAGCGGCGGCATGGGGATCGGGACCACGTTGAGGCGGTAATAGAGATCTTCGCGGAAACTGCCCTCGGCGATCATTGGCGCGAGCGCGCGGTTGGTGGCGGCGATGATCCGGACGTCGACCGCAATGTCGTGCCGCCCACCGACTCGCCGGATGCGCCCCGATTGCAGGGCCCGCAGCAAGCGAGTCTGCGCCTGGGCCGGCATGTCGCCGATCTCGTCGAGGAACAGCGTTCCGCCATTGGCCTGTTCGAACTTGCCGATCGCCTGGTTCACCGCGCCGGTGAAGGCGCCCTTTTCGTGCCCGAACAGCTCGCTTTCAATCAGATCGTGGGGAATGGCCGCGGCGTTGACCGCCACGAAGGGACCGGTCTTGCGTGCGCCGAGTTCGTGAATGGCTTCGGCGACCAGTTCCTTGCCGGTGCCCGATTCGCCGGTGACCAGCACTGTGAGATCGTTGCGCAGCACCCGCGTGATCATCCGGTAGACCCCCTGCATGGCCGGGCTGCGGCCGATGAAGGGCATATCGTCGGTAGCATCCGACTGCGGGCTCGCCGATGGCTGCCGCGCCGCCGCTTGCCCGACCGCCTTGGTCAGATCGTCCAGGTCGAAGGGTTTGGGAAAATATTCGAAGGCCTGGCTGTCGCTCGCGCGCACCGCGGTATCGAGCGTGTTCTGGGCGCTCAGCACAATGACGGGCATCTCCGGCGCCGCGGCATGGACCGCTGCGATGCTTGCGAGTCCATCGCCATCTTCGAGTATGACGTCGGTAAGCATGACGTCGAAGCTGCGCTGCGCCAGCAACTCGTCGCGTCTGTCGATCCGGCTGCACAGCGCGACGTCATAGCCCTCTTCGCCGAGCGCCTCCGCAATGACGGCAGCGATGGCGGCGTCGTCCTCGACGAGCAACACGCTTCGGGTCACTCGCCCTCCCCCTTTTGAACCATCGGCAGATTGATGCGAAAATGCGTCTGACCGGTGCGCTCGTCGCGCTCATGCGCGATCCGGCCGCCCATGTCGCGGACCAGCTTGCGGACCAGCGCGAGACCGAGGCCCTGCCCCTGCGGCTTGCTCGAGACAAAGGGTTCGAAGACATGGTCGCGAAGCGCAGGATCGATCCCGGGACCGTTGTCGATCACGCTGACCTCGATCGGCAGGCGAGTAGCCTTTCCCAACCGGATCGCGTTGAACACCAAGCCCCCGGTGAACCGCGTCCGTACCACGACCCGCGGATCCGCGACGGAACCGCAGGCATCGCATGCATTGGCGATGAGATTGATCAGGATCTGCTCCAGCGCGCCGCGATCGGCGAGCACCAGCGGCAGCGAGGGATCGAACTCCTCCACGGTCTCCGCCCCGCCGCCGCGCGAGGTCCGGACCGTGCCCGCCGCATTGCGGATCGCCTCGTGCAGGTTGCAGGGCGCGGCGACGAGGGTGGCGGCGCTGCCGAGCTGCTGCATCCGGTCGATCAGCTGCGCGATCCGGTCCACCTCGGTCGCGATCAGCTGTGTCAGCGCCTTATCCTTCTGCGAGGCACGGCGGGTGAGCAATTGGCTTGCGCCGCGGATCGCCGCGAGCGGGTTCTTGATCTCATGCGCAAGCACCGCCGGAGCGCGCAATTCGATCCTTTCGGCTGCGCGCTCCTCGTCCTCCTGGCCTGCATCCGAGAGCGTCACGATGCGCCAGCCCGGATCCCCGGCGATAGGCGAGCAGGTGAGATTGACCCTCCGCTCGCGCCGACCGACTACGATCGCGAGGCTGCGCGCGATCATCCTGCTGTCCGAATGGCGCAAGGCGTCGGCCACCCGCCGATCGTCGATGGCGACGATGTCGAAGAAGGATCGGCCGACCAGCCGGACAGCGCTGCTTCCCAGCAGTTCCTCCGCGGCGGGATTGGCCTGTCGGACGGTGACCGCCGGATCGAGCAGGACGGCGGCAAAGACGAGCGAGGCGAGCTGCGTGCGCGCATCGGGCGCCTCGACCGTTTGGCTCACGCGGCGCGCCGCTGCAGGAAAGGCTCGTAGAACCGCTCGATTTCCGCAAGCACTTCAACGGGATCATCGATGAAGTTGGCGCGGTTGCGGAACTCGGCCGAGCCGTGCATCCCCTTAGTGTACCAGCCCAGATGCTTGCGCGCGAACTTCACCCCGACATCCTCGCCGTAATGCTCGAGCATCGCGCGGTAGTGTTCGACCAGCACCGAATATTGCTCGTCGAAGCCGGGCGTCGCCAGAACCTCGCCGCTGCGCCACCAGTGCATCACCTGCGCCAGCAACCAGGGTCGACCATAGGCACCGCGCCCGATCATCAGCCCGTCCGCGCCCGACTGCTCGAGCGCCGCGGCGGAATCGGCGATCGAGCAGATGTCGCCATTGACGATGACCGGAATGGAAACCGCTTCCTTGACCTTGCGGATGAAGGACCAGTCGGCGCTGCCCTTGTACATCTGATTGCGCGTGCGACCATGGACGGTGATCATCTTGACCCCGACATCCTCCGCGATCCGCGCAAGATCGGGCGCGTTGAGACTGTCGTGATCCCAGCCCATCCGCATCTTGACCGTGACCGGGACGTCGACCGCCGCGACGGTCGCCTCCATCAGCCGCGTCGCCAGCGGAACCTCTCGCATCAGGGCCGAGCCAGCGAGACCGTTGACGACCTTGCGCACCGGGCAACCGAAATTGATGTCGATGATATCCGCGCCGCGATCGGCGTTGAGCCGCGCCGCCTCGCCCATCGATTCCGGATCGCAGCCCACCAGCTGCATCGAGACCGGCTCCTCGATCGGATCCCAGGCGGCTTTCTGGATGCTCTGCCTCGTCTCGCGAATCGCGGCCTGGCTGGCGATCATCTCGGTGACGTTGAGGCCCGAGCCATAGCGGCGCACCAGCTTGCGGAACGGCAGATCGGTGACGCCGGTCATCGGCGCCAGCACGACCGGCGTGTCGATGGTCACGGAGCCGATCTGGATAGGCTTCGGTGGAACCGGAGGGAGGGGATGCGCGCTCATGATGGGATATCTGCCTAATTCTTGGGCAGACATAGTGCATTGCAGCAAAATCGGCAAGCCGCTAGCCGATGCTCTCCATGTCAGAGCCAGCCTCCCTCCCCCCCTTTGCAGCCATCGTGGTGGCAGCCGGCCAAGGTCTTCGCGCAGGGCAGCCGGTACCCAAGCAATTCGCACTTTGGCGCGGGAAGCCCGTCGTTCGGCATTCTGTCGAGGCTTTGCTTGCTGCGGGCGCGACGCGGGTGGTGGTGGCCATTCCGTCGGGTGCCGAATCCCTTGCGCAGGATGCTCTGGCCGGGTTGACCGGATTCGACCTGGTCACCGGCGGGCGAACCCGGCAAAATTCGGTTGCCAATGCGCTCGAGTATCTCTCCGCAACCCCTTGCGAACATGTCCTTATCCACGATGCTGCGCGTCCCGATCTGGCATCGGCGGTCGTCGCCAGACTGCTGTCCGCGCTTGGCGATCATGCGGGCGCGATACCGGTTCTGCCGGTTGTCGACAGTCTCGCGCTCGATGAGCGCGGCGTGATGGCGGGAACCGCAGATCGTGATAGCTTGCGGCGAGTACAGACGCCGCAAGCCTTCCGCTTCGCCGACATCCTCGCCGCTCACCGCCTGGCGGGCGCCGGCAGTTCCGCAGGAGACGATGCCCAGGTTCTGCGCGCCGCCGGCGGCGAGATCGCGCTGGTGGCGGGCGACGAGAGGTTGGCCAAGCTCACCTATGCGGAGGATTTCATGACTGCCCTGCCCTCGATCCGAACCGGTATGGGCTACGACGTTCACCGCCTCGCCGCAGGAGAGGAGCTCTGGCTCGGCGGCATCCGGATCGAGCACGACAAGGGGCTCGCCGGGCACAGCGATGCCGATGTCGGCCTGCACGCGCTCGTCGATGCCATCCTCGGGGCGATCGGGGAAGGCGATATCGGCAGCCATTTCCCGCCTTCCGACCCGCAATGGAAGGGCGCCAGCAGCGACCGCTTTTTGAGCCACGCCGTCGGTCTGGCCCGGGAGGCGGGCTATGGCATCGGCAATGTCGATCTCACGCTGATCTGCGAAGCGCCCAAGATCGGACCGCACCGCAGTGCCATGCGGGGGCGGATCGCCGAACTGCTCGGCGTTGACATCGCCCGTGTATCGGTGAAGGCCACCACCACCGAGAGGCTGGGTTTTGCCGGACGCGGAGAAGGTATCGCCGCGCAAGCCATCGCCAGCCTGATCCGCGAATGACGAGGCTCGCCCGCATGCAACGAACACCGCTTTCGAAGTGACTGAAGGACTGCTCCCCGAGCCGATCGTCCGTCTGGCGCAGCGGGTGGTCGAGGAAAACGCCTCCGCAGGGCGCAAGCTCGTGCTCGCGGAAAGCTGCACCGGCGGGCTGGTGGCGGCGGCGCTGACCGAAATCCCCGGCTCCTCCGCGGTGCTCGAGCGCGGTTTCGTGACCTATTCGAACGAAGCCAAGATGGAGATGCTCGGGGTCCCGAGCGATCTCATAGAGACCTTCGGCGCGGTCTCGGTCGCCTGCGTCTGGGCGATGGCCAAGGGCGCGCTCGAACGCAGCACCGCCGATGTCGCAGTGGCGATCAGCGGCGTCGCCGGCCCCGGGGGCGGATCGCCGCACAAGCCGGTGGGCACCGTCGTGTTCGCCCGCGTTACGCGCGATTTGCAGCAGGATCCCGAAGGCGAACTCAGGCAGTTCGAAGGTCCCGGTCGAGCGGCGATCCGCCACGAGGCCACGATTTGCGCTCTGGAGTTGCTTCTGCCCTAGGCGTTGCCGGGTGCCGCCTCTCGACCATAGAGATCGTCGGCGCGCCGCTCGAAGGCTTCGACCATCTTGCGAAACGCGCGGTCGAAATACTGGCCCGCGATCGCTTCGAAGACGGCGTTGCGAAAGGTGAAATCGACGCTGAAATCGATTTCGCAGCCACCCTCCTGGGTCGGGCGGAAGGTCCAGCTGTTGTCGAGATCGCGCAAGGGCCCATCGAGGTAGTGGACCTCGAGCCGCTCGGGGCGG
This sequence comes from Alphaproteobacteria bacterium, assembly GCA_018819685.1. Classification (GTDB taxonomy): domain Bacteria; phylum Pseudomonadota; class Alphaproteobacteria; order Sphingomonadales; family Sphingomonadaceae; genus Qipengyuania; species Qipengyuania benthica. The sequence goes on along the minus strand of JAHJPT010000281.1, from coordinate 4,962 downwards.
GCCTTGTCGACCCGCGAGGTGAACTTCTCGCGGATGGCCTTGAAGCCGACCAGCATGTCGGCAACCATCTGGGTGTCGCTGTCGGACCTGACTCTCGTCGCCACGACCCAAGGCAGAAACTCGTCATAGCGCGCTACATCCGCGACCAGATCGAACATCTGCTCGCAGCTGTAGGGAAGCCGGCGCGTTTCGCGAATCCCGGGCATCAGGCGCCTGCCCTCGCGCGCTCCTTGGCCAATTTGGCTTCGCGCGAGGCCCTCATCTCGGCGAAATCGTCGCCGGCGTGATAGCTGGAACGGGTGAGCGGGCTTGAGGCGACCTGCAGGAAGCCCTTGGCGCGGGCGATCGAACCGAAGGCGGTGAAGGCCTTGGGGGTGACGAATTCCTCGACATTGGCGTGCTTGGGGGTCGGCTGGAGATATTGCCCCATGGTCATGAAGTCGACATCGGCGCTGCGCATGTCGTCCATCACCTGATGGACCTCCAGCCGCTGCTCGCCCAGTCCCAGCATGATCCCCGATTTGGTGAAGATCAGCGGATCGTGGCTCTTCACCTCTTCCAGCAGCCGCAGCGAGGCATAATAGCGCGCGCCGGGGCGAATGGTCGGATAGAGCCGCGGGACGGTCTCGAGATTGTGGTTGTAGACGTCGGGCCCGGCCTCGCAGATCGCTTCCACCGCAGCGCGCATCTTGCCGCGAAAATCGGGGGTCAGGATCTCGATCGTGGTGTCGGGCGTGGCGCGCCGGATCGCCTGGATCACCTTGACGAAGTGCCCCGCCCCGCCGTCGGGCAGATCGTCGCGATCGACGCTGGTGATGACGATATGCTCCAGCCCCATCGTTGCCGCGGCGGTCGCGACATTCTCGGGCTCGAGTGGATCGACGATCCGCGGCATCCCGGTCTTGACGTTGCAGAAAGCGCAGGCGCGGGTGCAGACATCGCCCAGGATCATCATCGTGGCGTGTTTCTTTTCCCAGCATTCGCCGATGTTGGGACAGGCGGCTTCCTCGCAGACCGTGGTAAGATCGAGACCGCGCATCAGCTGGCGGGTCTCGTGATAGCCCTTTCCGGTCGGGGCTTTGACGCGGATCCAGTCGGGCTTGCGTTGCCGGGCCGGGCGATCGCCTTCGGGCTTGGGGGCGGTGGAAAGATCGTTCATGTCGCGGTCCATCTAGGGATCGCGCTTGCCATAGGCAATGCCGCACGGCAGGAGCTTCGCCCATGAAGAGCTACGACCAAATGATCGAAGGCTACCAGCGCTTCCGGAGCGGGGCCTGGCAGACGCAACACGCCCGCTGGGAGCAATTGCGCGAAGGCCAGTCGCCCAAGGTGATGGTCATCGCCTGTTCCGACAGCCGCGTCGATCCGGCGCAGATCTTCGATGTCGATCCGGGTGAGATTTTCGTCGTCCGCAACGTCGCGGCGATGGTTCCGCCCTACGAAACCAGTCCGGGTCAGCACGGCGTTTCGGCCGCGCTCGAGTTCGCGGTCCAGTTTCTCGAGGTCGAGCACGTCGTGGTGTTGGGCCATGGGCTGTGCGGCGGGTGCCAGGCGGCGCTGACGCAGAGCATGCACGGCAACCCCCTTGGCCAGGGCGGCTTCGTGGCGCAATGGATCGCCATGCTGGACGAAGTCCGCGAACCGATCGCCCGCGAATTCGGAACCACCGGACGCGCAGCCGAGCGCGCGATGGAACTGGCCGCAGTGAAGAAGAGTCTCGAGAACCTGCGCACCTTTCCCTGCGTTCGGGAAAAGGAAGCCGGCGGCTCGCTGGCGCTGCACGGCGCCTTCTTCGCCATCTCCGACGGCGTGCTCCACCTGCTCGACGAAGAGAGTGGCGAGTTTTCTCCCGCCGGCTGACTTGCACGACCCGCTGCTGCGCGGCATGGGCGCTCTATGTCTGTCATCGATCAACTCAACATCGCCCTCCTCATCGATGCCGATAACGCCAGCCCCTCCGGCATCGACCCGGTGCTCACCGTCCTTGCCGAACTCGGGCAGGTGAACATCCGCCGCGCCTACGGCAATTGGCGCAAGACCAGTCTCAAGGGCTGGATCGACCGCATGCACCGCTATGGCATCGAGCCGCAGCAGCAGTTCGATATCACCAAGGGCAAGAACGCCACCGACATGAAAATGACGATCGACGCGATGGACCTGCTCTATCGCGGGCGCGTCCAGGGCTTCGGCATCATGTCGAGCGACAGCGACTTCATGCCGCTGGCGATGCGGATCCGCCAGGACGGCTATCCCGTCTACGGCTTTGGCGGGGCGAAGACCCCCGAAGCCTTCCGCGAGGCCTGCAGCCGCTTCATCGACGTCAACGCGCTGGTCAAGGCGGAAAAGCAGGAAGAGCGCAGGCCGGCTCCTTCGCAGCATATCGACGAGGAGATGCTGCATTTGCTGGTCGATGCCTACAACGCCAGCCGGCGCGACGACAAGGGCTATGCCAAGCTGTCCGAAGTCGGCCAGCGGGCGGGCAATCGCTCCAGCTTCGACACCCGCAACTACGGCTTTGCGCGGCTCATCGACCTGATCGAATCGATCCCGAATTTCTCTGTGGAGCGACGCGATTCCGGCCAGGCCTACGTCAAGCGCTTGCGCTGAGCGCGAGCCGGAATGCCGTAAACCCGGGAAACAGCAGCCACAAACGCACGAGCAGGCGCATAAAAAAGGGCGCGGAACCCTCGGTCCCGCGCCCCTTTCATCGTAGCTGCTCGCAGGCGGACTAGCCGCCAGCGTTCTGCTGGGTGGAGTAGACTGCCCACAGATCGGCGATCGGCTCGCGCGGTCCCTGCACCTTCTCGAAGGTCGCCTCGGCCTCTGCCCGTTTGCCCTGATCGAGCTGGGCGATGCCCAGCCGCGTGAGAACCAGCGGCGTGTTCACGCCGGGCATCGCGAGCGCCTTGGTGTAGAATTCTTCGGCCTCGGCAGCCCGGTCGTAGCTCAGGAAGGTATCGCCCGCCGCCATGACCGTCACCAGGCTGGCGTTTCCAGCACGGGCATCGGCGGCCAGTTCGGGCAGATCGTTCTTGTCGGTCTCGATCCGACGTTCCGCCTCGGCGCGGGATTCGATCACATACGGATCGGTGCGATCCAGCATGCCCGAAGCGTAGCCTTCATCGATCACCGCCAGGACTTCACCCGGGAATTTGCGCGGATCGGCAGCCTCGATGTATTCCGTATACATACTGCCGTCGCGGAAAGTGTCGGTCCGGCGCGACAGCCGCAGGATGTCGAGGATTTCGGGATATTCATACCGATTGCCGTTGAGCGCGACCGCGATCGCGTCGCCCCAAGTGGTCTTGTTGGGGTATTCTTCGACATAGCGGATAGAATATTCGCGCGCCTGCTCGGGCAGATCGTTGTTGTAGGCGGTCACGAAGGCGTGCTTTACCCAGGCTTCCGGAACCGGCTGGCCGGCTGCTTTGCGCGCATTCATCTGCTCGTCGAGATAGGCGAAACCGGTCGGGTAGTCGCCCGCCTCGAAATAGAGGTCGGCGATCATGCGGTGCATGTCGTCGGCGCCGAGCGTCCGCGTCGAGCCGTCGGTAAGCTGCGCATCGAGCGTGTAATTCGCCGCGATGGCACCTTCCAGTCCGCGACGCGCCGCAGCCATGTCGCCGAGCCGCTGATTGAGTTGGTAGGACGACCAGTGGAACTGGCCGACCTGCTCGGGTCCGACCTTGCCGCTTGCGAGCATCAGATCGAGCCCCTGCACCATCAACCGGTCGTTTTCCGATTTCGCACCGATACTGTAGAGGATGCTTCCCGCAGCATGGCGGTCATCGGCGGTCTCGACCGCGGCGACCAGAGCGGGAGCGGCCGCTGCGGCAGCGGCATAATCGGGCGTTTCGCTGGTGACGTTCTCGTTGACCGGCTTGTAGGCGGCGATGAAGCCCTTGGAATAATCGGCCTTGGCCGCCTTTCCCTGCTTTTGCGCATGGGCCGGGGACTCGAGCGCGACGCCGGTGAACACGGTGCCGGCGGCCAGGGCGAACGCCAGCGCCAGGCTGGAGCTTCGCTTGCTAGAGGAATGGAATTTCATAAGGTTAACTCCCAAAAAAAACACAGGGTGCCAACTGCACCCTGGTGCGGATTGCATCGGCGGCGGCTTGCCCCGGCTGCAATCCAATTGCAAACCGTGATACTCTTGTCGGGCTGAATAGCGATTGAATACCGGTTCCTTTCGCCGTTCAGAACCGGGGCGAACCGGCGTTTCCAGCCACATGTGGAAAAAGCGCCCGAGCCAGGCAGCCGGTTCCCGCAATCGGTGGCTTTTGCATGGCAACCCGCCTAGGGTTCCGCGCAGCTATACGCCCTTTCAACTACCGAAAAGCAGTACCTCCTTTTGAGCGACGACACCGACATTCTCGAACCCGCTCCCGCAAGCGGCGGCTACGCCCGCATCGACATCGTCGATGAGATGAAGACCAGCTATCTCGATTACGCGATGAGCGTGATCGTGGCCCGCGCGCTTCCCGATGTGCGCGACGGTTTGAAGCCGGTCCACCGGCGCATCCTGTTCGCCAGTCAGGAAGGCGGCTTCGTCGCCGGGCGTCCCTATCGCAAGAGCGCCAAGATCGTCGGCGACGTGATGGGCAATTACCACCCGCACGGCGACTCCGCGATCTACGAAGCGCTCGCGCGGATGACGCAGGACTGGTCGCTGCGGGTGCCGCTGATCGACGGTCAGGGCAATTTCGGCTCGATGGATCCCGATCCGCCCGCCTCGATGCGCTACACCGAAGCGCGGCTGGCGCGCGTTGCCAACATGCTGCTCGACGATCTCGACAAGGATACGGTCGATTTCGCGGACAATTACGACGGCTCGCGGCGCGAACCCACCGTCCTGCCCGCGCGCTTCCCCAACCTGCTGGTCAATGGCGCGGGTGGCATCGCGGTCGGCATGGCGACCAACATCCCGCCGCATAATCTGGGGGAAGTGCTGCGCGCCTGCCT
>JAHJPT010000280.1 GCA_018819685.1 Alphaproteobacteria bacterium | reverse complement strand
CGCTGGCCCTGAGCCGGGTGAGGCCGAATTCGTCGAGCAGCCGTTCCAGCTCCTGCGCGCGCACGTCCTTGTCCGGCTCGACCATCTCGAGCACGCAGGCGATGTTCTGCTCCACCGTCATCCCGCGAAAGATGCTGGTCTCCTGCGGCAGATATCCCAGCCCGAGAATCGCGCGGCGGTACATCGGCAGCCTGGTGACGTCCTCGCCATCCATCAGGATGCGGCCGGCATCGGGGCGCACCAGCCCCATGATCGAATAGAAGCAGGTCGTCTTGCCCGCGCCATTGGGGCCGAGCAGGCCGAGCACCTCGCCCTTGGCCACGGTCAGCGAGATATCCGACAAGACCACGTTCTTGTCGTAGCTCTTGGCGATCGACACGACCTCGAGCCCCCCATTCGGTAGCGGCGGCGCGGCCTCCGCGACGGCTTCCTCGGCGAGGTGGTCGGGTTTCAGCGCGCCGGTTTCCAGCTCGGGTGGGGCGATATCGGCCATGGGAAGGCTTTAGCATGCGGGGCGGACGTGAAAACCCCGCTGGTCGTGCTCTTGGTCGTGCTGGGAGCGCGTTTGGTGGCGCAAAGGCCGTGACGAGCGCAGGAGAAGCCCGTTCGCGCAATTTCGTGTCGAAACCGGACGGCCCGCCGCACCGCAACTTGCTTACCTCGCGGAATTCTGGAATAAATCCTCGCGGGACAGGAAAAAAAGGGAGTCGCACCGATGAACAGGGCGATCGAGAGCAGGGCGCGCGACCACAAGGTCCACGATCATTCGACACACCGTCACGCGACCAGAGTGCGCGACTGGCGCCGCGCGATGAGCGACAATGTGGCGCTGGCGCTGATCGTCTACACCGGTCTGCAGATTTTCATGACGGTCAACGCGCTCAAGCAGGGCTTCTCCTCGATCATGCCCTATGTCGCGCTGGTGTTCCTGGTCGGCGCGATCATCCCCGCCTGCCGCTGGTTCGAGCGCCGCTGGATCAATCTCGACGATGTCGAAGCGCATGATCCGCAGCTGGGCTATGCCTACCGCCGCGACCAGATCGCGCTGTGGCTGCTGGCGATCGGGCTGCCGGTGCTGATGACCGCAGCCTTCAAGATGATGTTCTGACCGCGCCCGCGGGGGCCGGACCCCTGCGATGCCAAAATCCTGCGGCAATTGCCAAGCGCGGCGCGGCGACCTACCCGGACCGGCATGACAGCTTCCGGAAACTCCCCCGCATGATCGACTCCGAAACGGCGGTGGCGCGCTGCGCCGATCTGGTCGAGACCGCCCGACGGCTGGGCGCCGATGCCGCCGATGCGGTGACCAGCGCCCAGGCTTCCGAAAGCGTCTCGATAAGGCTCGGCAAGCTGGAAGAGGTCGAACGCTCGGAGGGCGAGTCGATATCGCTGCGGGTCATCGTCGGGCAGCGCTCCGCCTCGATCCAGACCAGCGATTTCTCGCGCGACAGCTTTGCGGAACTGGCCGAGCGGGCGCTGGCGATGGCGCGGCTGGCGCCGGAGGATCCCTATTCCGGTCTCGCGCCGCAGGACCGCCTGTTCACCGGCGCAATCCCCGATCTCGCCCTCGCGGACCCCCACGAGCCGAGCCCCGAAGCTCTGCGCGAAGCCGCGCTCGAGGCCGAGGACGCAGCGCGGGCGATTCCCGGCGTGACCAATTCCGACGGCGGCAGCGCGAGCTTCTCGCAATCGGTCAGCGCGCTGGTCACCTCGCACGGGTTTGCCCATGGCTATGAGGCGACCGGGCACAGCCTGTCCGCCAGCGTGGTCGCGGGCGAGGGCGGCCGGATGCAGACCGATTACGACTATCGCGCCGCGCGCCACCGCGCCGATCTGCCCGGCCCGGCGGCGATCGGCGCCGAGGCGGGGCGCCGCGCGGTCGCCAAGCTCGACCCGAAAACGATGCCGAGCGGACCGCTCCCGGTGGTGTTCGATCCCAGGGTGGGCAACGGATTGATCGGCCATCTGCTGGGGGCGATGAGCGGCCCCGCGGTGGCGCGCAAATCCTCCTTCCTGCTCGGCAAGGAGGAGGACGAATTGTTCGATTCCGCGATTCGCATCCTCGAGGAGCCGCACCGCCCGCGCGGGCTGCGCTCGCGGCCCTTCGACGGCGAGGGCCTGCCGACCAACACACGCGCGCTGGTCGAGAACGGCCGTATCTTCGGCTGGCTGACCAATGCCGCCGCGGCGCGCCAGCTCGAGGCCCCGCTGACCGGCCATGCCGCGCGCGGCGGGGGCGGCGCGCCCGGGGTCGCGGCGAGCAATGTCCATCTGGAGCCCGGAACTTTGTCGCGCGACGAACTGATCGCCGATATCGCCGATGGCGTGCTCGTCACCAGCGTCTTCGGCCAGGGGGTCAATCTGGTCACCGGGGATTACAGCCGGGGGGCCAACGGCTTCCGCATCATCGACGGGCAGATCGCCGGACCGGTGGCCGAGATCACCATCGCCGGCAATCTGCTCGCCATGTTCCGCGCGCTGGTGCCCGCCAACGATCTCGCAATGATCCACGCGGTCAACGTGCCGACCCTGCGAGTGGACGGAATGACGGTGGCGGGCGAATGATCCGCCAAGCGACCGGGCGGCGCCTGCTCGCATTGCTGCTCCTGTTCGCGGCCTTGCTTCCGGCGAGCCCGGCCCTGGCCGTGGTGCCCCGGCTCGATTCTCCCGCGACGCCCCCAGCCGCGGACACGCCGGCGCGGACGATCGAGGATACGCAGGACAGCGGTTCGGATACGCGCATCGCCGCCCGGATCCGCGGCATCTTCCGCGAATTGCCCGCCTTTTCGAGTGTTGAGGTCGCCGCCAACGAAGGCGTGGTCACGCTCGGCGGGACGGTTCCGGCGCAGGAGGATATCGCCCGCGCCGAGGCGATCGCCGGGCGCGTGGCGGGGGTGGTGACGGTCGAGAACGCGATCGAGCGCGATGTCTCGCTCGACGCTTCGCTCGGCGGTCTGGCGGGCATCGGCGAGCGGCTCGACGCGGTGATCAGGCTGCTGCCGCTGCTCGCGGTTGCGCTGGTGGTGGCGCTGGCCATCGTCCTGCTGGGCTATCTGCTGGCCAGCCTGACCGCACTGTGGCGGCGGATTACGCCCAATCCCTTCCTTGCCGAGCTGATCGCCAGCGCGATCCGCTTCGCTGCGGTCGTGCTCGGCGCGGTGGTCGCGCTCGACATGCTGGGGGCGGGCACGCTGATGGGGGCGGTGCTGGGCGGCGCGGGCGTGATCGGGATCGCGCTGGGTTTCGCGATGCGCGACACAATCGAGAATTACGTCGCCTCGCTGATGCTCAGCCTGCGCCAGCCGTTCCGCGCCAACGAATGGGTGATGATCGGCGATCTGGAAGGCCGCGTGATCCGCCTGACCAGCCGCGCGACGGTGCTGATGACGCTCGACGGCAATCATCTGCGCATCCCCAATTCGCAGGTGTTCAAGGCGGTGATCACCAATTTCACCCGCAACCCGCAGCGGCGCTTCCAGTTCGATCTCGGGGTCGATGCCGACGACGATGCGAGCGCGGCGCGGCTGCTGGGCCGCGACACGCTGGCCGCGCTGCCCTTCGTGCTCAAGGATCCGCCGCCCGAGGCGCGGATCGTCGAAGTGGGCGAATCCAACGTCGTGATCCGCTTCCTGGGCTGGATCGACCAGAACGAGAGCGACTGGTTCAAGACCCAGAGCCAGGCGATCCCCGCGGTCAAGCAGGCGCTGGAGCAGGGCGGCTTCGCGCTGCCCGAGCCGATCTATCGCCTGCGCTTCGATCCGCGCTCGGCCACGGTGCCGTTCGAGAACATCAACGAGGGGAGAGACGAGCGGGATTCGCGCGCCGCTTCGCCCGGCCAACCGCCCGCACCGCCCGTGCTTCCCCGCGAGGATCTGCGCCCCGCCGACGAGGTCGCGCAGATGGTCGATGCCGAGCGCGCAGCGGGAGCGGGCGAGACCGACCTGCTCGATTCCTCCCGCCCGATCGAATAGCCGCGGACAGGGCCGGTCGGCTCAGTCGGATTTGCCGGCGTCGCTGGCGCGCTCCACCGATTCCAGCACGATCTGCTTGGCCTCGGCGGCATCGCCCCATTTGCCGACCCGCACCCACTTCTCCTTCTCGAGATCCTTGTAGTGGGTGAAGAAGTGCTCGATCTGCTCGAAGATGATCGAGGGCAGATCCTTGGTTTCGGCGACGTCGGTGTAATAGGGGAAGGTGGTGTCGACCGGCACGCAGATCAGCTTCTCGTCGCCGCCGTGCTCGTCCTCGAGGTGGAGCACGCCGATCGGCCGGGCGCGGACCACGCAGCCGGGGATGAAGGGGCTGCGCGCGATCACCAGCGCATCGAGCGGATCGCCATCGGGCGAGAGCGTGTGCGGCACGAAGCCGTAGTTCGCCGGGTAACGCATCGGCGTGTGGAGGATGCGATCGACGAACAGCGCGCCCGATTCCTTGTCGAATTCGTATTTCACCGGTTCGCCGCCGGTCGGCACCTCGATGATGACGTTGAGGTTGTCGGGCACGTTCTCGCCGGTGGCAATCTTGTCGATACGCATAGGAGGGTCTTTCTCAGGAGCTTTCGCTGACGGGCGCAGCGCTTAGCTGGGCATGGTGGCGCCTGCCACAGGAAATTTCGTGCAGAGATCGCGAAGAAGCTGGAAGGTGTTTCACACCAAGACACGAAGATGGCGCGCTGGCGGCGAAACCGCTTTGGAACTGCAGCCGAGGATTATCGGCCTGCGGCGAGGGACGGCATCTCCGCGCCCTCTGCTCCTCTGCGCCCTCCGCGCGAGCCCTCTTGTGCGCCCCCGACATTGCGCACCACCCACAAGCCTCCTAATCGCGCATCCCATGTCCAAAACCATGTCCAAAAACACCCCTCAGGCCATTCGCGGCACGCAGGATATCTTCGGCCCCGATGCGGAGGCCTTCGCCTTCGTGGTCGAGACCTTCGAACGCGTCCGTCGCCTCTACCGCTTCCGCCGCGCCGAAATGCCGGTGTTCGAAAAGACCGAGGTCTTCGCCCGCTCGATCGGCGAGACCACCGATATCGTCTCCAAGGAGATGTACAGCTTCGAGGACCGGGGCGGGGAGAGCCTCACGCTGCGGCCCGAATTCACCGCCGGGATCGCGCGCGCCTATCTCACCAACGGCTGGCAGCAGCACGCCCCGCTCAAGCTCGCGACCCACGG
>JAHJPT010000279.1 GCA_018819685.1 Alphaproteobacteria bacterium | reverse complement strand
GCGTTGGCGAGGATATCGACACCCCGGAGGATGCCTTCGCGTGCGTCACGCGAGAATTTCACGTCCTTGGCAGCCATTGTGTTTTCTCCTGGAATTCTTGGTTGTCTTGAGAAGCGGTGCGATCACCGGATCGGGCAGCGAATCAGGAAATGATCCCCATGATGTCGCTTTCCTTCATGATCAGCAGGTCTTCGCCATCGAGCTTGACCTCGGTGCCGGACCACTTGCCGAACAGGATGCGATCGCCGGTCTTGACGTCGGGCTTGATGCGGTCGCCGTCCTCGTTGTAGGCGCCTTCGCCGACGGCGATGATCTCGCCTTCGCTGGGCTTTTCCTTGGCGCTGTCGGGGATGATGATACCGCCGGCGGTCTTCTCATCGGCTTCGATGCGACGCACCAATACGCGGTCGTGCAGCGGACGAAATGCCATAGTCTATGACCTTCCTTTAAGAGGGTTGAAACAAAGGTTGGCACTCACAGGGTTGGAGTGCCAGCGGGCCGCATATGTGTATAGGCACAGGCTTAGTCAACGGGCGTTCAGGTAAAAAATTCGCGCCCGGTGGGCGTTTCCGCAGGGGCTGGCTAGGCGTCCCGCAAGGGCCGCTGCGTCAGCCCCAGCGCCTCGCGCCGGTGCCAGCGCCAGGTCAGCAGCAGCGCCGCACAGGTCAGCCCGATCGCGAGCCCGATCCACACCCCGACGCCCTCGAGCGGAGTGGCGAAACCCAGCACCATCGCAGTCCCGAACCCCGGCACCCAATAGGCGAAGGCCGCGATCCACATCGGGATGCGGGTGTCCTGCAATCCGCGCAACGCGCCCGCGGCCACCGCCTGCATCCCGTCGAACAGCTGGAAGCCCGCGGCGATGACGATGTATTTGAGCGCGAAGGCCACCAGCGCTGCATTGGCGGGGTCCCAGGGATCGAGATAGATGGCGATCAGCGGCTTGGGGATCAGCACCATCGCCAGTGCGGTCAGCGCCATGAAGCCGGTGCCGATGGCGATCGCGCTCCAGCCGGCGCGCTGCATCCCCACCTCGTCCCGCGCGCCGAAGAAATAGCCCACCCGGATGGTGGCGGCCTGGCCGATGCCGAACGGAACCTGGAACGCGAGCGCGGCGATCTGCAGCGCGATGGTGTGCGCGGCGAGCTGGGTCGCCCCGATATTGCCCATCAGGAAGGCCGCCGCTCCGAAGATGCCCGCCTCGGCGGTGATGGTCAGCGCGATCGGCGTACCGATCTTGGTGATCGCCCAGGCCCGCCGCCAGTCGGGCGCCCACCAGCGACCGAACACGTGGTAGCGGTGCAGCCGCCGGTCCATCCTGATCGCCAGCACATAGGCGCCGAAGGTGAACAGCGAGGTCAAAATGGTGGCGATCGCCGCGCCGCGCAGGCCGAGCTCGGGAGCCCCGAGATTGCCGAAGATGAAGGCGTAATTGGCCAGCGCGTTGATCCCGATCCCGAGCGCGGTGATCGCGGTGGCGAAGATCGGTCGGCCCAGCGCCGAGACGAAATTGCGCAGCACATTGTTGAACAGCATGGGGATCAGCGAGAAGACGATCACGGTGTTGTACTGGATCGCCAGCGCGACGATCTGGGAATCCTGGCCGGTGGCGCGCATCAGCGGGCCGAGCAGCAGGCATATTCCCATCCCCAGCAACCCGCTGAGCACCGAAACCCATAGCCCCATCCGGGTGGCGCGACGCACGCTGCGCAGCGCCGGCGCGCGTTCGCCCAGTTCGGCGGCGATCACCGGAGCGACCGCGCCGGTCAGCCCCGACAGCGCCCACAGCACCAGCCCGAACAGCGCCACCGCCAGCGCCGATGCGGCCAGCTGCGCTTCCCCCAGCCGGGCGATGAAGATCACATCCACCGCATAGGTCAGCATCTGCAGCAGGTTCGCCGCCGCCAGCGGCCAGCTCAGCCGCAGCGTCGCAGCGATTTCGCCGTGCCAGCCTTCGCGTGCCGTGGGCAGGGGCCTGGGGGGATGTGCCTGGGTCAAGGTGATCGTTCGAGCCCCGTCTGGAACGCCTAGCGCAGGTCCCGCGCCGCGCCCTGCAAAGGGCACCGCCGGATAGGCACGAGGCCGGAGGAGGGCAAACGAAAAGGAAGCCTCGCTCGACGCACCTGCTCCGCTCGACCGGCCAAAGGCTCCGCTTCGGTCGCAATCGGGCTCGACTCCCGCAGCGACCGGTCCAGCATGGGCCACCCGAAGCGGGTCGTGGAGGAGAATTTCGATGATGGAATCGGATCTGGCCGAACACCGCAATCAGTTGGCGGATTTCGTAAGCCGCTACGAAGGCAAGCGACTGTTCTCGACCTCGGCGCAAGTGGTCAATTTCGCTAGCGCCTTGTACAATGTCTCGGGGAGCACTTCCGATCCAAAAGTTCCCGGCTCCACCAGCTGGATGGGCCTGCTGATCGCCTATCAGTCGAAATCGTCGCTTTGCACAATCGACGTCTCGGGCTGCTACGTCACCGGCCCGCCGCCTGCCGGAGGAAACCACCCTGCATTCGAAGTGGGGGGTCATATGACCACGGACTCCAAGGGCGCGGTCGCCACAGGCGGCAGCTGCTATCTGATGCCGTTGTGCAAATGGCACAACAGCACGTCCAAGAACGGGGTTGCTTTCACGCACAGCAAGACCTGCATGCTGCAGCTCGCCGGCTATATGCAGGCCGAACCGGCCGCGACCTTTATGGCGCGGTTCGACGGCAAGGAAGCCGGAGCGATCGTCTATCTCTCGGGCGAAGGGCTCACCTACAGGGCGTTGCCCGAAGCGGGGCTGAAATCTTCGGCGATGTCGGCGCTGCCCGATCTGCCCGACGATCTCGCCGAGGACGGCGTGCCCCTAAACCACGCCATCCTGCACCGCGTCGAGGAGGACGGCGAGACCTTCTACCGCATCGCGGATTCGCGGACCGCGAGCTGAGACAGTTTGAGGCTCGCTCGATCAAGGTGCGTTCGAACTGGCACGGGCTCAAAACGAAAAGGGCGGCGCCTTGCGGCACCGCCCTTCCGATCGCGGATGCTTCAAGACATCCGCAAAAGCTTGAAAAGCTTACTTGAGCTCGACGGTACCGCCGGCGGCTTCGATCTTGCCCTTGATGTCGTCGGCTTCCGCCTTGGGAACGCCTTCCTTGATCGGCTTGGGCGCGCCTTCGACGAGCGCCTTGGCTTCGCCCAGGCCCAGACCGGTGATGGCGCGGACTTCCTTGATGACCTGGATCTTCTTGCCACCGTCGCCGGTGAGGATCACGTCGAATTCGGTCTGCTCTTCGGCAGCGGCGGCGTCGCCGCCACCGGCGGCGGGACCGGCCACAGCCACGGCTGCGGCAGCGGAAACGCCCCACTCT
>JAHJPT010000278.1 GCA_018819685.1 Alphaproteobacteria bacterium | reverse complement strand
TTTCGAACAGATGCGCCGGCTCGTTGCCCGCCCGAGCGAGCAGCGACTTGCGCAGCGCCAGGCAAACGTTCGCGCTGCCATCCTCCTGCAGCACGATCCCGGCATAGCCACCCTCGAACAGGTGCAGCTCGATGCTCTCGCCGACTAGCGCGTTCAGGCCAGGATCGGTCGCGATCCGCAACCGCAGCCCGAGCGCAGGATCGCGTGCAATGCGCGGGCGGGCCGCTCCACGCAGATCGTGCTTGCCGCCGGCCAGGAACAGCGAACCGGAACGGTATTCGCGCGCCTCGCCGCTCGCGCAGCCCGGCTCAAGCGCGCGGATCGTGTCGATCTCGAGCTTTGCGCCTGCCGTGATCGCGGTACGGCGCAAGGCGCTGTCGAAGCTGCGGCGCGAGAGGCCGTAGGCAGGCTCAGGCAAATCGCTTCGCGCCGAATGGTGCCCGGCGAACAATCGCAAGGAGGTTACCCGCTGCGCGCCAAGCTGCGCGAGATCGATACCGAGCTCTGCCACGGTCGCCGCGGTGCGCCAGCTCATGAAGCCGCCGCACAGCGCATCGCCGACCTCCGCGTCGCGATCGATGAGAACGGGCTCGCCCCCGTTCCGCGCCAAAGCTATCGCGGCAGCACACCCCGCAGGCCCCGCCCCCAGAATGACCGGTGTGTCTGTCGATCGGTTCACAGCCGCTTTTCGACGCAAAGCCGAAACGGGAATACGCGCCGCACGCGCGCATCCGTGACGCCTGCTTCCTTGAGCATCGGCTTCCATTCGGCGGGTCGATAGGAACGCGCGATCGACAGATGGCCATCGTGCCGGACGATCGGGTGCCACCCCGCCAGCTGGGCAAGCAGAGGGTACGCGTTGTAGGCCAGAACGTGACGATGCAGATCGTTGATGAACCAGCCGCGCTTGGCGTGCCTGTCCATTGCGACCAGAAAGGCGACCAGCTCGTCATGCGACATGTGATGCGCGACCAGGCTCGAGATGACGAGATCGAAATCCCGCGCGATCACCTCGGCATAATCGCCGGTCCAATATTCGATCGGCAGATCGCTTGGCGTGCTCTCGCGCGCCACCTGCTTGCTCTTGGGATTGAGATCCACCCCCACCAGATAGGCGGTCTTGCCCTTGCGCTCGGCCCACGCAGCGATCTCGCGCAGCATGTCGCCATCGCCGAAACCGACATCGAGCAGGCGAAAGGACTGGTGGTCGGCCAGCGCGCGCTCGAGGTAGGAGAGCGTGGGGGCATAGGCCTTGGTGGTGCGGTTGACCTTGGCGAGATCCTGGAGGACGGCGCGATAGGTCGCCAGATCCATCCCCGGCTCGTCCATCATCTCCTGGGCGATCAGTCTGTTCTCAAGCATTCGAACTCACGCGCTCCAGCCGAAGCGGAACCCTTCCATCGCCAGTCCCGGCCCGAAAGCCAGCGCAACCCCGTCGCGAGGGGTATCGCGCAACGTGCGTTCGAGCACGAACATCAGCGTCGAGGAGGACATATTGCCGAAATCGCGCAGAACCGCGCGTGAATGGTCGAGCGCGCTGGGGCCGAGCGCGAGCCCGGCCTCGACCGCGTCGAGGATCGAGCGACCGCCCGCATGGACTGCGAAGGCTTGCGGCAGCGCGTCTCCCGCGATCCGGTCGCGGACCCCGGGGGTCAGCAGCGCGTCGCGGATGCGACCGGGCACCTCGCCCGAGAGATGCATGTGGAAGCCGGTATCGCCAATATGCCAGGTGATCAGCCCGGCGCTGTCTTCGAGCGTGGCGGAAAGGCCTTCACCCAATTCCAGCCCGGGGCCCTCGTCGGTCACGACGGCCGCCGCGGCACCATCGCCGAATTGCGCCCCGGCCAGCAGCGGTTCGATCTGGTCGTGGTCTTGGTGGTGCAGGCTCGAGAGCTCGACCGTCACGACCAGCACCCGCGCGCCCGGCTCGCTGCGGACGATATGGCGTGCGGTGCGCAGCGCGGTGACTGCAGCATAGCAGCCCATGAATCCCACCAGCACCCGCTCGACCGAGCCGGCCAAACCCAGCCGCCGCGCGATGATCTGGTCGATCCCCGGCGCTACGAAGCCGGTACAACTCGCGACGACGATATGGCTGATGGTACCCACCTCCCCGAGCTTGGCGATGGCGGATAGCGCCAGTTCGGGCGCTTCCTGTGCGTAGATCGCCATGCGCTCCGCGGTGGAGGGTGGTTCGGCGGCATAGAAGCCCCTCCCCTCCTCGAGCTTGGCGTCTTCCTCGTCGAGCACCGACCAGCGATGCTCGATCCCCGAACGGTCCGCCATCCGGGCAAAGACCTTCGCTTCGCGACGACCTTCGAGCCGACGCAGAGCCCAGTGGCGATAGTCCTGTTCGAAATCGCAATCCGGCACGGCTGTTGCGATAGCATTGATACGCGCGCTCATCTGGGCAGACATCCTCGATTCCAACCTTCAACGGTCGCGCGCTGCGCTAGTTTCCTATCGCGGCAGATTGTCGCGCAACTCCGCCAGCCACAGGTCGGCCACCGCGTCACTCGGCGCACGCCAATCCCCGCGCGGGCTAAGCGCCCCGCCGGGGCTGACCTTGGGGCCGTTGGGCAGCGCGCTGCGCTTGAACTGGCTGAACTGAAAGAAGCGCCGTAGGAATTTCTCCAGCCAGCCGGCGATGGTCTCGAGGTCGTATTCGTTCTTGCGATCCGCAGCGAAGCCCTCGGGCCACAGCCCAGCGCTCGCATCCTTCCAGGCATGCCAGGCGAGGAAGGCGACATGACTGGGCTTATGACCCCAGCGCACGATGTGATGCAGAAAGAAATCGTTCAACTCGTAGGGACCGATGGTGTCCTCGGTACTCTGGATCGCCCCGTCTTCGCCCGCCGGGACGAGTTCAGGCGAGATTTCGGTCCCGAGGATCGCCAGCAGAACCTCGTCGCACGCCGCGTCGAACTGGGATGTGGTCGTGGTCCAGCGGATGAGATATTGGATCAACGTCTTGGGCACGCCGGCGTTGACGTTGTAATGGCTCATCTGGTCGCCCACGCCATAGGTGCACCAGCCCAGGGCAAGCTCGCTCAGATCGCCGGTGCCGATCACCCAGCCACCATGCTGCCCCGCCAGCCGGAACAGGTAATCGGTCCGCAACCCCGCCTGCACGTTCTCGAAGGTCACGTCGTAGACCGGCTCGCCCCCGGCAAAGGCATGGCCGATGTTTTCCAGCATCAACCGCGCGGTAGGCTTGATATCGATCTCCTCGGCGGTGATGCCGAGAGCCTCCATCAGCTTCCAGGCGTTCGATTTCGTCGTGTCGGAAGTACCGAAGCCCGGAAGCGTATAGCCGCGGATGGTGGAGCGCGGCAGTCCTAGGCTGTCGCAGGCCTTGGCGGCAACGATCAGCGCGTGCGTGCTGTCGAGCCCACCCGAAACCCCGATTACGAGCGATTTCGGATCGGTCGCCTCGATCCGCCGCACGATGCCCTCGACCTGGATGTTGAAGGCTTCGTAGCAATCCTCGTCGAGCTTGAACTGGCGATTGGGAACGAAGGGGAAGCGGCGCACCGGACGGATCAGGTCGATATCGCCGCCTGCTGGTTCATGATCGAAAACCACGGTGCGGAAGCGATCCTCGGGCCGTCCGGCCGCCTCGGCGGCATCGTTGAAAGTCTGCATCCGCATCCGGTCGCTGAGGATGCGCTGGCAATCGATGTCGGCGATGCTCAATTCGGGTTCACGGTCGAAGCGGACGCTTTCGACCAGCAGATCGCCGAGTTCGTAGATCATCCCCTGCCCGTCCCAGGCGAGGTCGGTGGTGCTTTCGCCATGGCCGCTGGCCGAATAGGCATAGGCGCAGACGGAGCGCGCGGAGCTGGCGCGGCTGAGCAAGTGGCGCTCGTCAGACTTGCCGATGGTGATGTTGGAGGCGGACAGGTTGAGGAGGATGGTCGCGCCCGCGAGTGCAGCCTGCGTGCCTGGCTGAACCGGGCTCCAGAAGTCCTCGCAGATCTCTATCCCAAAGATGAAGCCCGGGATGCTCTCATGCGCAAAAATCAGGTCGATCCCGAACGGCACTTCCGCGCCGTTGATCGTGATGGCGAGGTCGACGCAATCGCGGCCATGCGCGAACCAGCGCTTTTCGTAGAACTCGCGATAGTTGGGGAGATAGCTCTTGGGCACCGCGCCCAAAATGGTCCCGCGCGCGATGGCGATGGCGCAATTGTAGATTCGACCATTGCGACGCAGCGGCGCGCCGATCACCAGCACGGTCGGAAATTCGCGGCTCGCTTCGACGATCCGGGCCAGATGCAATTCCACCGCCTCGCTCAAGGCGAGTTGCAGATGCAGATCGTCGATCGCGTATGACGACAGACTCAGTTCGGGATAAAGCAGCAGATCGACGTGCCGCTCGGCGGCCTTGCGGGCCTCGCTGATGATCCCGTCGGCGTTGTAGGCGACATCGGCAGTGCGCACCTTGGGGGTGCTGGTCGCCACACGCACGAAGCCATGGGTGTGCAGGTCGAAGAAAGGGTGGATCTGGGTCATGGCACCATCCGTATCGGGAGACATCCCCGCGCGCAATCGAGCAGGGTGGCGGTCAGGCTTAGGATCACGCCGCGAGCAATTCGGCGGCACATGGCCCGTCCTGCAACAATGCAAGCAGCCCGCGCTCCTCGCGGCTGAGCCACTGGGTGCTGCGCGGAAGGCGCAGGTTCTCGCGCCATTCGGCCTGCTTGCCGATGAGATCGATCACCGCGGGGTGGACATAGCTTCTGCGGGTCACTGCCGGAGTGTTGCCGAGATAGGCAGCGACTTCCTCCAGGACGGCTTTGATGGTCATAACCTCCCCGCTCGCGGCCAGCACACTGAAAGCCAGGGCGCTGGCATGCCAGGTACGGAAATTCTTGGCGGTGAAGTCTTCGCCCATGGTCTCGCGCAGATAGGCGTTCACATCGGAAGAACCGACCGCATGATGCTCGCCCTCGTCGTCGATGTATTGAAAGACGTGCTGCCCGGGCAGATCCTGCATCTTGCGCACGACGCGTGCCAGACTGCTGTCGGTCAGCGTCATCTCGCGCAGTTTTCCGCCCTTTCCCTTGAACCGCAGGCGCAATGTATTGCCGGTTACCTCGGCATGACGCTGGCGTAAGGTGGTGGCGCCGTAGCTCTTGTTGCGCACCGCATATCCCTCGTTGCCGATCCGCACCGCACCCAGATCGAGCAGCCGCACCACGCTCGCCACCGCGCGCTCGCGGGTCAACTTGCGAGCCCGCAAATCCTCTTCCACCCGGCGGCGTACAAGCGGCAGCAGATTGCCGAAGGTGATGCAGCCATCATATTTGTCACTCTCCTGCTTGGCGCGGAAATCCGGGTGATAGCGATATTGCTTGCGGCCCTTGTCGTCGTAGCCGGTCGCGAGGATATGGCCGTTGGGTGCCGGGCAGAACCAGGCATCGCGATAGGCCGGCGGCAAGGCGATCGCATTCAGCCGGCGCTTTTCCTCGCGGTCGGAGATCAGCGTGCCGTCGGGATCGTAATAGGCCCAGCCCCGCCCCGCGCGCTTGCGGGTGATTCCGGGCAGATCGTCGTCGACATAGATGAGCTTGGTCATGGTCAAGGCCAAACCGCCCGTCCGACATCCGGTTCCGCTTGCCTGTCGTGGATCGCAGCCCCACCTAGCGGATCACACACGCGAGGAGAGACGCATTGGCCGACGCCACCTATTCGCCGCCCGAAATCTGGTCCCACGATGCCGAGAACGGGGGAAAATTCGCGAACATCAACCGTCCCACTGCCGGCCCGCGCGCAGACAAGGAACTGCCGATCGGCAAGCACGATCTCCAGCTCTATTCGCTCGCCACCCCCAATGGG
This sequence comes from Alphaproteobacteria bacterium, assembly GCA_018819685.1. GTDB lineage: Bacteria > Pseudomonadota > Alphaproteobacteria > Sphingomonadales > Sphingomonadaceae > Qipengyuania > Qipengyuania benthica. The sequence goes on along the minus strand of JAHJPT010000278.1, from coordinate 2,062 downwards.
GTGAAGGCCTCGATCCTGCTAGAGGAATTGCTTGAGGCGGGTCACTCCGGAGCCGAATACGACGCCTGGACGATCGACATCGGCAGTGGCGAACAGTTCGGTTCCGGCTTCGTCGATCTCAACCCCAATTCGAAGATCCCCACGCTGCTCGACCGGAGTGGTGCGAAGCCTGTGCGGGTGTTCGAAAGCGGCGCCATCCTGATCCATCTGGCCGAGAAATTCGGTGCCTTCATGCCCGCCGATGAGACCCGCGCCGAGGTCCTGAGCTGGCTGTTCTGGCAAGTCGGAAGCGCGCCCTTCATCGGCGGCGGCTTCGGCCATTTCTACGCCTACGCGCCGGAGAAATACGAATACCCGATCAACCGCTATGCGATGGAGACCAAGCGCCTGTTCGATGTCGCCGACAAACGTCTGGCGGAGTCGCAATATCTCGGCGGCGACGATTATACCGTGGCCGACATCGCGACCTTCCCCTGGCTCGCACCCTTCGTCTTCGGCGGAATCTACGGCGAAGCGCGCAAATTCCTCTCGATCCACGAATATCGGCACGTCGATCGCTGGGTGAAGGCAATCGCCGAGCGCCCCGCGGTCAAGCGCGGGCGGATCGTCAACAAGACCTGGGGCGAGGACGACGAGCAATTGCGCGAACGCCATTCGGCTGCGGATTTCGAGGGCAAGGCACTGTAGGGCAGGCGACCTCGAGCGCGACGGGGGGTTGCACCCGAGGCTCCCCTCCTGTTGCGGCAGCCAACGAGCCGTTGCCCCTTTTCATCGCCGCGCAAGCCGTTATATGGGCGCCTTCGTGCTGGGGTGTAGCCAAGTGGTAAGGCACCGGTTTTTGGTATCGGCATTCGCAGGTTCGATCCCTGCCACCCCAGCCAGCTTCTCAGCATAGCCCAAGCATCTGAAAACCTTAAGGTTTCCCTGCGAGTCAAAACCGCGTGGTACCCTGACGTGGTACCCTGTCGTGGCCTCGATTTGGACACCATGAATCGGCTCGATTCGAGATGCAAGAGGCGATCCCGCGTCCACAGTTTTTCCACCGGGCTATGCACAGCTGGGCGTTATCGCTCCATTCCGCCTGGCAGCATTCCATATTGCCTGATTGCCTTATTCGCCTCGCTGGCGGTCGGCTGCTGTTCGGGGGTGAGGATAGAGCCGGCTCGCATGAGAATGTCGGACAGCTCCGCGACGGTTTTGCCCGCCTCTGTTTCCTTTTGCGCCGCTCTTGCCAAAGTCGCCGCCAGCTTGTGCTGCTGTTTGACGACGGATTTGACCCATTCGGGGGGTTCGGCATTCACCATCGCTACGAACGACTGATTGACCGACTTCGCCGCAGCCACGGTCAATCTCACCCCTCCCTCGGACGTCAGCTCGAACTTCTCTGGGAATTGGGTCAAGGTGTTGGTCACGAGAACCCACTCACGGTGTTTCCTAGCAGCTAACGCTACCTGATCTTCGCGTTGCTGCAGCTCTACAAGGTTGGCTTGGTGGGACGCCTTGTCCCTGGTCAAGGCCGCGGCCATTCCGGCAAGTCTCTCCGCCTCGGTCTTCTGTTTTTCGTTCTGTCGACCCGCCTCGCGCTCACGCTTCTCGACAGCTTCAACGCGTTGGTCGACTACCTTCTCGCGCGTCCGTATTGCTGCGACCGTGCTTCTCAGCGAGTTTTTCCTCGTGGATGCTGACGCTGACGGCCACTCGCGAGGTGTGTTTGGTCTCCTTCATATATTTCGGGGCGACGAAGATATTCGCCCAGCGTCCAATCTCCTGCTTCTGCTCACAGCCAAGCTCGCTCATGGCAGCCTTGTAGGAACGCAGATCATCAGTAGTGATCGTCACGGGTGACCGTGGCGCTTGAGCGCCTTCCTCATGAACGTCAGAGCTGCCGCCTTGTCTCTGGTTTTTGTGACGAAGGTCTCGAGGGTCTCGCCCTCTTGGTCCACTGCCCGCCATAGGTAGTGCATCTCTCCGTTGATCTTCACCTAGACCTCGTCGAGGTGCCACTGCCACTGGCGATAGCCACGCATGCGGCTGACCCGCTGCCTACGAATGTCTGCTGCGA
>JAHJPT010000277.1 GCA_018819685.1 Alphaproteobacteria bacterium | reverse complement strand
GAGCCGACCAGCGCGCGATCAGCCTCCGAGGTCTCGATCCCGGTTACGAAGCTGCGGTCGATCTTGACCTCGTCGGCGGGGATTCGCCGCAGATATTCGAGCGACGCATGTCCCATGCCGAAATCGTCGACCGAGAGCTTGACTCCCATCCGCTTGAGCTCGGCCATCGTCCGCGATACCGCTTCATCGTTCTCGATCGGCGCGGTCTCGGTGATCTCGAGAATGATATTGGCGACCGGGAAACGATGCGCGGCGATGATCTGCTCGAGCTGGGGGACGAAAAGCCGGTCACGTAGATCCAGAGCCGAGATATTGATGGCGATCTGGAAATAGGGATAGCGATCCAGCGCTTTGCGGGCCTGGATCAGAGCGTGGTTGAGGACGAAAAAGGTGATCATCCCGACGCGGCCGTGTTCTTCGGCAAGCGCCACCACCTTGTCGGGGGCGATTTCTCCTCGGGTCGGATGGGTCCAACGCAGCAGCGCTTCGGCGCCCACGATCAGACCCGAAGAGAGTGAAACCTTAGGCTGAAAGGCGACTCCGACCTCGTCGTTGCGAAGTGCAGCTTCGAGCTCCGAAAGCATCTGCCCCCGCCAAGCGATATCATCGGCGACGCGAAGCTCGCTGACGAGGTACACCCGCCCGGCGCGCGCGGCGTCCTCGGCACATTGCATGGCGTTCTCGGTCCGCTGCCGCAGGCTGGCGCCATAATCGGAATCGATGCCGATCGAGGAGGCGATGTCGGGCGCTTGCGAGCCCACGGTGATGCTCGTGCGGAACAATGCGTGCAGCCCCTGGGCGTGATCCACAAGATCCGTCGGGAGGGTTTTCCCGCGGGTCCAAACAAAGGTGTCCTTGTGAAAGGTGAATTCGGCGCAAGAATCCGTTGCACGCAGCATTGTGTGCGCCTTGATCAGCAGCTGATCGATTTCCTGTGGTGACAAGATCGCCGAGATGGTGGCAAAATTACGGATCTTCAGCGCCAGAACATCCATGCCTTCGGCCAGTTGGGAGCCTTGCAGGGTCTCGATCCTGAGCAGCCCAGTCGCCCCACGATAGGTGATGTTCGCGAGGCGATATAAGCGGAAGGCTGCGATCGCCAGACAAACCGCAGCGGGTACCACATCGACGCTTACGCTGATGTAATCGAGCAGCAGCGGGATCACCGCGAGTCCAGCCCCGGAAAGCAGGACGAGGCGTTTGGAGGGGATTGCCTGTCTGCTCATGCAGAAAATCACCCCGCATATAAGGAGAAAAGCGGGATACCATTCCAAGTCGACGGGATTACCGCGTTTGAGCGTCTCGGCTCCGATTATGTGGAAATATGCGAGAGGGGCATCGCCCCCAAGTGGCAAAGAATGCAGATTCTGCGCCCCGCGGCTCGCGGGCGCGATCACCACATCCTTCCCGCGCACGGCCCCGCCGCTCATTCTGCCAGCCAAGGCATCAATGTAACTTATAACAGGGACCGTGGTGTGGTCGGTCGCAAAATCGACACGGTAAAAACTACCGTCGCCATCCACCCGCGCCAGTGCCGCAGAGAACGAGGGCCGATCCTCACCGAAGATGCGGGAGCTCGTTGCCAAACGGAAAGAGAGATTGAAAGGCGCGGTTTCGCCATACATCGACACGATTTGTGCCGAAGATCGGAAGCGCTCGTGCGGAACAATCGACGAGCTCGATCCATCGGCTTGCTCAAATTCGGGAGTGGCTCCGAGGAAGACCTTCGATCCATGGCGATCGAGCGCCTGGACGAACTCTGCGTCGTGCTGAGGCTCGGTGAGATCTGCATAAGCACGGGCGAAAAACACCCGTTCTGCCCCCTGTGCGAACAATTGATCGAGAAGGTGCGCATCTGCGCTCCGGCTCGGTTCGTCCGCTCCCAGAGCATTGAGCGTGCGATCGTCGATCGCGACCACCACAATCTGTTGACCTATCGGCTGCGATCGCACCGCAGCGCGGACCGCACGGAAGCTGTCCTCCAGCGGCAGCGCAAGATTGATAAAACCGATCACCAGCCCGATCAGCATGGCCCATGCGGCTATCCGCCGGCGCGCTATTTGCGGATTGGCGGCATCCTGCTCGCGGCGAAAACACCACCGCAGCCCTCGACGCCAGCGCGCGGCAACGCGGAACGGGCCGCGCTCCTGATCTGGTTCGTCTGTGTCACGCATTGGCTGTGGGCGGCTCCGCCTCCCCGAAGGATGGACTTGGGTCTCCCCACGGTCATCCCCCAGAAAGGCAAATATTTCGTAACTATCTTTGCGGGCGGGAGAATGGGCGGGCGGGAGAATGGCGAGGTTCCTCGAAGCGCCATGGCCTCTGCGCTCGCCCTGCCCGACAGGCGCCGCGAGACCCCCGCAAACCGGCTCAGAAGGACTGGCTCACCGAAACGTTCAGACGCGGCGATTTGTCGTCGGTGTCGTAGCGCGGTCCGGTCAGCGGAATCGCCAGTTCCAGGTCGAGGTCGAGATCGCGGGTGATGTCGGTGCGGATGCCGCCCCCGCCCGAGGCGAGCGAGCCGCTGCCGCGCCCGCCGTCGAGATTGCCGACCACGCCGCCATCGGCATAGCCGTAGAACTGCATTCGCCGCACCAGCCCGAAGGCATCGTCCCAATCGTAGCGCAATTCGGCGAACCCCATGATGCCCTCGTCGCCCGACCGCTCGCCGAAATTGTAGCCGCGCAGGAACCGGTTGCCGCCCAGCCCGATGTCTTCGGTGATGAGCAGCGAAGTGGAGGAGATTTGGCCGCGCGCTGCCAGCGCCAGGCTGACCGATCGTGACAGGCCGCGTTCCCAGTCCACCCATCCCGAGAGGGTGGTGAAGTCCGGAGAAGCGTCCGGCCGCGAGGCCAGCGGATCGCCGCGCTGGGTGGCGCCCAGAATATCGAGCCCCTGCGACAGGGTCAGCCTGCCTCTGAGAG
>JAHJPT010000022.1 GCA_018819685.1 Alphaproteobacteria bacterium | reverse complement strand
GTCGGCCACCGCCAGCGCGCGCGCGGCCTCGCCCTCGCTCTCGAGGTTGAGCGTGACCCCGGCGGTGATCGCTGCCGCGAGCTCGTCGTCGCGCTTGCCCGGTCCGGCAAAGCTCACCCGCGCGGTGTCGATCCCGGCCTGCCGGACCAGCGCCAGCTCGCCGCCCGAGGCGATGTCGAGCCCGTCGACCAGCGTCGACATCAGCTTCAGCACCGGCTCGAAGCTGTTGGCCTTGATCGCGTAATTGATCCGCAACCGCTCGGGCATGGCGGCGCGCAGATCGGCCATGCGTTGCTCGATCAGGCCTTGCGAATAGAGGAACAGCGGGGTGCGGCCCGCCTGCTCCGCCCACTCGTCCGCGGTCCGGTTGCCGATCAGCAGCGCGCCATCGCGCGCTTCGTAACCGGTGGGGATCGGGCCGGTGGGTTTGGGCTTGTCGATCATGCGCCCAGCTCCCGCGCCAGCGCCGTGCGGTCGAGCTTGCCGTTGGGATTGGTCGGCATGGTCTCGCGCCAATGGATCGCCTGGGGTTGCATGAAGTTGGGAAGCTCCTTTGCCAAAGCCCTGGAAAGGCTGTCGTTGTCTGGTGACCCTGACGACGAAGCACGCACCACCAGATGGACCGCCTGCCCCAGCCGCTGGTCGGGCACACCCAGCGCCACCGCTTCCACGACGAGCCCGGTCGCCAGCGCGGCGCCCTCCACCTCCTGGGGGCTGATGCGGTTGCCCGCGCTCTTGATCATCGCATCGCGCCGCCCGACGAAATAGAGCAGGCCCTGGGCATCGCGCCGAACCCGGTCGCCCGACCACACGGCCATCCCGCCATAGGTGCTCGCAGCAGGCGCAGGCTTGAACCGCTCGGCGGTGCGCTTTTCATCCCGCCAGTATCCCTGCGCCACCAGCGGCCCGCAATGGACAAGCTCGCCCTCCTCGCCGGGCGCTGCGACATTGCCCGCATCGTCGATCACGAGGATTTCGGCAAAGGGGATCGCGCTGCCCATCGAGGTGGGGTGATGATCGACGAGATCGGGGTCGAGATAGGTCGAGCGGAACGCCTCGGTCAGCCCGTACATCGGGAACAGTCGCGCGGCTGGGAACAGCGCGCGCAGGTCGCGGACCAGATCGACCGTCAGCGCCCCGCCGCTGTTGGTCAGCCGCCGCATCGACCGCGTGGCCTCGTCGCTCCATTCGATCTCGGTCAGCTGGAGCCAGAGCGGCGGCACCGCGGCCAGTGTCGTGACGCAGTGCCTGGCGCAGGCCTTGGCGACATCGCGCGCGAAGAGATAGTCGAGCGGCACCACCGAGCCGCCGGCATACCAAGTGGAAAGCAGCTGGCTCTGGCCGTAGTCGAAGGACAGCGGCAGCACCGAGAGCGTGACATCGTCGGGCGCCAGCGCGAGGTAATGCGCCACGCTGGCCGCGCCGAGCCACATGTTGGCGTGGCTGAGCATCACCCCCTTGGGCAGCCCGGTCGAACCGCTGGTGTAGAGGATCGCGGCGAGTTCCTGCGGATCGCGGGTCGAGGCGGGGAGCGACGAGCCGAGCGCCTCCGCCCCGCTCCAGGCTTCGCCTTCCTCGATCATTTCGCAGTAAGAGGGCATATCGCCCGGTTCCAGCGACTTGAGCCGGGACGCTGTCCCGACCAGCAGCACCGCGCCGCTGTCGGCGAGGATATGCGCCGCCTGGCTATGCTTGAGCAGCGGGTTTATCGGGACATGGACCAGCCCGGCGCGCGCGGCGGCAAGCGGCAGCAGGCAGGTGAGTTCGCCCTTGGCGGCCCAGCTCGCCACCCTCCCGCCGGGCGCGGCGCGGTCCGCCAGCCAGCCCGCGAGCAGCGCGACACGCTCTCTTAACCCTGCATAGCTAAGCGTATGGCTGCGCAGGACCAGCGCCGGGGCATCGGATTCACCCTGTTCGACAAGACAATCCAGTGGCCGGGGCACGGGGTCTGGCGCTAGGGACATGGATGCTCCTGGAGGGTGCAATGACGGCGGAAACGGCGATTGTGACTATGGCGGCAACGATTGGCGATGTGACGGTCAGCTATCACGATAGAGTTAGCAAACTGCAAGCCTTCGACCATCTCGCACGCAGTCCCTTCGACCGCTCCGATTGGTACGGTCTGCTGGCACAGTTCGGCAAGCGCCCGCTGGTGGCCATGGCCGAGGGCCCGGGCGGCGCCGCCGCGCTCCCGTTGGTCCGGACCGAAAGCGGGTTCGCGTCGCTCCATCACTGGTTCGCCTTCGCCTGGCGCCCGCTCGCTACGCCCGGCCCTGCAGGCGACGCGCTGCTGCGCGCCATGGCCAAGGACCTTCGCAACCAGGCACCCTGCATCACGCTCGACTACCTCCCCGACGAGGACGGCAGCGCCACCCGCCTGCGCGCAGCCTTCCGCTCGGCGGGCTGGCTGACCCGGCTCGAACCGCGCGACACCAATCATGTGCTCAACGTGGGCACCCGCAATTTCGCGACCTATTGGGCGCAGCGCCCCGGGCCGATGCGCACCACGCTCAAGCGCAAGGCGAAGAAGGTCGATGTCGAGATATCCACCGGGTTCGATAATGCCGCCTGGCAGGCCTATGTCGATATCTACAACCGCAGCTGGAAGACAGTCGAACAGGACGCGGGCCTGCTGGAGGCTTTCGCCCGCCGCGAAGGGGATCTGGGACACCTGCGGCTTGGCGTCGCGCGGCACGAGGGCGTGCCGGTCGCGGCGCAGTTCTGGACCGTCGAGCACGGCACGGCCTTCATCCACAAGCTCGCCTACGATCAGGACCACGCGAAACTCTCCGCCGGCACCACGCTGAGCGCGGCGCTGTTCGCGCATGTCATCGATACCGACAAGGTCGCACTGGTCGATTTCGGCACCGGCGGGGACGGCTACAAGCGCGACTGGATGGACACCGAACGCCCGCGCTACCGGCTGACCTGCGTGGATCCGCTGCAGCCCGCCGCCTGGCGACTGGTCGCGCGCAAGGCCGCCGACCGGCTTGCCTCGCACCTGCGACGCGGTTAAGCCGCACCGCCTGCACCCCCCGCCCGAAAACCCCACGAAAGCGTCATTCATGCCCGGCCAGACCGCCATTTCGACCGATGCGACCGCACCCAGCCGCAACCAGATCGATTCCGTGTTGCGCGCGATCCTGCGCGATGTGCTGGGTCTGGATGAAGCGCAGGTCGAGGCTTTCTCCGGCGATACGGGTCTGTTCGGCCACCTCCCCGAGCTCGATTCCATGGCGGTGGCGGGGCTGCTGACCGAGATGGAAGACCGGCTCGACATCGTCATCGAGGACGAGGATGTCGATGGCGAGATGCTCGAGACCTATGGCGGGTTGCTCGCTTTTGCCGAGGCCAAATCGGTCGAGTCCTGAGCTTGGCGCTGTACGAATCCTGGCGCGCACCGCTCGCGAGCGGGGAGCGGGTCGAGGAGATCGTGCTGCGCTTCGACAGGTCTCGCGAGCCCCGGCTGCTGCTGCTCCCGCCCTTGTTCGACGAGCACAACAAGACCCGCCACCAATGCGCCGAGACCATGCGCAAGCTCGACGCCACGGGCATCGACAGCTTCCTCCCCGACCTGCCCGGCTGCAACGAAAGCCTGGCACCGCTTCAGGATCAGAGCCTGAGCGGGTGGCGCGAGGCGGCGCGCGAGGCTTTCGCGCTGTTTCGCTGCAGCCATGTGCTCGCCATCCGCGGCGGCGCGCTGCTTGCGCCGTCGCTCACGCCCGCCTTTTTCTACGCGCCCGCGCAGGGCAAGCCGCTGCTGCGCGCCATGCTGCGCGCCCGGACCATCGCCGCGCGCGAGGCGGGGCGCGAGGAAAAGGCCGAGACGCTGTTGGTCGAGGGTCGCGAGCAGGGACTCGAACTCGCCGGCTGGCAGCTGGGCGCCGCGATGATCCGCGAGCTCGAGGCGGCCGAACCCGCGATCGGGCCCGAGACGCCGCTGATCGACCAAGTCGAGCTCGGAGGGTCGCCGCTGTGGCTGCGCGCCGAACCCGACGACGATCCGCGCCAGGCCGAAGCGCTGGCGCGCATCGTCGCCGCCGGGATACTTGCCTCGTGAGCCGCTTGGCGCTGACCTTCAACTGCCAGGGCGCGACGCTGGCGGGCACGCTCGACACCGCGCCGGGGACCTCGGGCCTGCTGCTGGTGAGCGGCGGCAACGAGATCCGCAGCGGCGCCTTCGCCGGGCAGGCGCGCTTCGCCGCCGAGATCGCGCGCGCGGGCTTCCCGGTGTTCCGTTTCGACCGCCGCGGCACGGGCGACAGCGAGGGTCCCAATCGCGGGTTCCGCCATGAGGGCGACTACATCGCGGCCGCGCTCGCCGCCTTCCGTGCGATGACGCCGCAGCTTCGCCGGGTGGTCGGGATGGGCAATTGCGACGCCGCCTCGGCGCTGATGCTGGCGGGCGGCGGGCGCTGCGACGCGCTGGTGCTCAGCAACCCCTGGACCATCGAGGAAGCCACCGAGGATGCCACACCCCCGGCTTCTGCGATCCGCGCGCGCTATCTTGCCAAGCTTGCGAACCCGCGCGAGGTGATGCGGCTGGTCTCGGGCAAGGTCGATCTGGGCAAGCTGATGCGCGGCATCGCCAAGGCCGCCCGACCCAAAGCGGCGGAGAGCACGCTAGCGATGGAGATGCGCGCGGGGCTCGAACGCTTCGAAGGCCCGGTGCGGATCCTGCTCGCCGAGGCCGACCGCACCGCGCAGGTGTTCGCGGAGAACTGGACCGATGACCCGCGGATCGCGCGCTGTCCGGGAGCGGGCCACGCCTATGTCGAACCCCATGCGCGGCAGTGGCTGCGCGAACAGGTGCTGGCGGCGCTCAGAGGGTAGGGATACCAATCTCCCCTCCCCTCGGGGAGGGGCCGGGGGTGGGGGAGCGCGCCGCCGGCGCGCGTCCGCCCCATCGGCCTGGTACACCCCCACCCGGCCTCCCCCTTAAGGGGGAGGAGCAGGTCGGTTCAATGCAGAAACATTACGCTCTACCGAGAGAAAAGGCTGGTCAGCTCGACATGCGTCGACCAGCGGAACTGCCCGACCGGTCGCAGCTTCTCGAGCTTGAACCCCGCCTCGACCAGCGTCTTCGCATCGCGCGCCCAGCTCGACGGGTTGCAGCTGACATAGACGACCCGCTCGACGCTGCTCGCGGCGATCGTCGCCACCTGCTCGCGCGCGCCCGCGCGGGGCGGATCGAGCAGGACGGCGTCGAAACGCGCCAGCTCGTCGGGCTGGAGCGGGTTGCGGAACAGGTCGCGATGGACGGCCTCGATCGGGAGCCGCGCGCGTCCGGCGGCGAGCCTGCACGCCAGATGCGGCTCGCGCGCCGCCTCGACCGCGACCAGATTGGCGCGCGGCGCCAGCGCGAAGGCGAAGGTGCCCAGCCCCGCGAAGAGATCGGCGATGACCTTGCTGCCCATCATGAAATCGACGGCATCCGCGACCAGCATGGCCTCGCCATCCGCAGTCGGCTGGAGGAAGCCCGCGGCGGGGAAGGGCACCGGCACACCCGAGAGCGTGATCGTCACCGGTTCGGGCTCCCACATCGTCTCGGCACCATAGCCGAGATCGAGCGTCAGCCGCGCGAGGCCCTGGTCGCGGGCGAAATCCAGCACCGCCTCGGTCGGCCCGAGCCCGTCGAGCTCGATCCCCGCCAGCAGGCAGTCGATCCCCTGATCGGTCAGCGTGAGCGCAACATCGACCGGATTGCGCCCCGCCATCGGGCCGAGCAGCTTGCGCAAGGGCGCGATCATCGCGAACAGTTCGGGGCGCATCACCGGGCATTCGGCGAGATCGACGAGCCGATGCGAGCGGCCCTCGCGAAAGCCGAGCATGAGTTTGTGCGTCCGCAGCGCGTGAAGTGTCGCGCGCCGCCGGCTCTGCGGGGGCGAGAGATAGGTCGGGAGCAGTTCGCCGACGCTGAGCCCCTGCCCCTCATGCGCCACTCGGTCGGTGACGAAATCCTGCAAGGCCGTCTCGTCGCAATGCTGCAGCTGGCAGCCGCCGCAGCGCGCGAAATGGCGGCAGGGCGGCGCGGCGCGGTGCGGGCCGGGCTGGAGCGTGCCATCGGGGAGCAGGATGTC
>JAHJPT010000276.1 GCA_018819685.1 Alphaproteobacteria bacterium | reverse complement strand
TGCTCGATGATCCCGCCGTTAATGACCGTGGGATCGACCCCGCCGCTGTCCAGCAGCGCGGCAATCATGCTCGTCGTGGTCGTCTTGCCGTGGGTCCCCGCCACCGCGATGGTGGATTTGAGCCGCATCAGCTCGGCCAGCATCTCCGCGCGGCGGACCACCGGGATGCGGTTCTCGAGCGCGTATTCGACTTCGGGGTTGGTCCGCCTGACCGCAGTGGACGTGACCACGACCGAGACGCCTTCCACATTCTCGGGCGCATGGCCGATCGCCACCTTCATGCCCCTGCCGCGGAGGCGCTCGATGGTGGGGCTCTCTCTGAGATCGGAGCCCTGAACCTTGTAGCCGAGGTTATCCATCACCTCGGCGATGCCGGACATGCCGATCCCGCCGATGCCGATGAAATGGATCGTGCCGATTTCGGTGGGGACGCCCTTCATTTGCCGCGCTCCCGTGCTGCGTTCTGTCCTGCGCGAACGCCCTGCGAAGCACCGCGCGCGTTGTTCGCGCCGACGCGGATCACATCCATCATATCGGCTCCCCCGAAGCCCTCCACCAGATCGGCGAGATCCCCAACCGCATCGGGCCGTCCGCAGTTCCATGCGGCATGCGCGGCCTTGGCGAGGCCCTCGGGATTGTCGGCCAGCGCCATGATCTGCTTGGCCAGTTCCTTGGCACCGAACCGCTCCTGACGGATCATCCGCGCGCCGCCGACCCTGGTCATTTCGCGGGTATTGGCTGCCTGGTGGTCGTCCGTGGCGATCGGGAGCGGGATCAGGATCGCGGGTCGTCCCACCGCGGTGAGTTCGGCGATGGTCGAGGCCCCCGCGCGACCGATGAACAGATGCGCGTCGCCCAGCCGGGTCGCCATGTCTTCGAAATAGGTGCCGAGTTCGGCGGGGATGTCGTGCGTGCGATAGCGCTCGCGCACAGCGTCGAGATCTTCGGCGCGGCACTGCTGGGTGACCTGCAGCCGCTGGCGCACCGCAGGCGGAAGCATGGCGAGACCGTCGGGCACCACTTCGCTCAATATCCGCGCGCCCTGGCTGCCACCCGTGACGAGGACGCGCAGCAGGCCCTCCTCGCCCAGCGGCGGGAACTCCTCCTCGCGCAGACCCAGCACCTGCGCTCGCACCGGATTGCCGACGAGTGCAACCTTGGCGCGATGCTTGTCCTTCAGCCGCTCGATCTCGGGATAGGCCGTGGCGATCGCCTGCACCCGCCCCGCGAGCAGGCGATTGACGCGGCCTAGCACTGCGTTCTGTTCGTGCAGAACGCTCGGGATTCCGGCCGAGGACGAGGCGAGCAGCGCGGGCAGCGAAGGATAGCCGCCGAATCCGACCACCGCGCTTGGGGCGAAGCTTTCGTAGAGCCGCAGCGCCATCTTGCGGCCCTGCAGCACCGCCCGCGCACCTGTAAACCACTTGAGCGGGTTCTTGCCGAAGCGCCCGGCGGGCAGGACATGGGTGGTGAGGAAGTCGGGGCGTCCCGGGATCTGCTCGCCGCGCGCATCGGTGATCAACGCGACATGATGCCCGCGCCGCTCGAGTTCGGTGGCGAGGGCCAAGGCGGGGAGCAGGTGCCCCCCGGTCCCGCCTGCGGCGAGGACATAGTGACGGTTGGAGCCGGTCATAGATGGATCTCGCGTCGGATGGTATCGACGGGGCTTGGGTCGGGCCGTTCTGCAAGACCGAGCAAGTCGGCCAACCCTCGAGTCTCGCGCTTGAGGTAGGGGTTGCGCCTGGTGATCGCGAGCAGCAGCCCCACGGTCAAGCAGATGGCGATAGTGGAGGAGCCGCCATAGCTGACCAGCGGCAGCGTCATCCCCTTGGACGGAAACAGCTGCAGATTCACCAGCATGTTGATGAACGCTTGCCCGCCGAACAGCGTCACCAGACCCGCCCCCGCCAACAGGGCGAACAGATCGTCTTCGTCGACAAGCTTCATCAGCACTCGGACCATGATCGCGAGATAGGTGATCGCCACCAGCCCGCAAACGATAAGCCCGAATTCTTCCCCGATTACGGAGAAGATGTAATCGGTGTGCGCCTCGGGCAGGTTCATCTTGCGAATGCCGAGGCCATAGCCGCTACCAGTCCAGCCGCCCGCCAGCAGCGTGCGTTCGGCGAGATCGACCTGATCGTAGGCGGTTCCGCCACCGAAGAAGGAATCGATCCGGTGGCGCGCGTTGTCGTAGAGGAAATAGGTTGCGATGAGTGCCACGACTCCTATTCCCGCCAGCGCTCCCATCCGCTGCACCGGCACCCCGGCGAGCAGGACCATCACGAACCACACACCGACGAAGAGCAAGGTGTCGCCCAGGTTGGGCTGCATCATCAACAGCAGGGAAATCGCGCACAACGCGACAAAGGTCAGCGCCACCACCGGCAAATTGGGGTCGCGCATCCGCCAGGCGAGCACCCAGGCAGTGGCGATGACAAACCCTGGCTTGAGGAATTCGCTGGGCTGGAAGCGCATGCCGAATTCCAGCCAGCGCGTTGCCCCGTTTACCTCCGAACCGATCACAGGAACGAGGAACAATGCGCCGAGCATCAGCGCGGCCAGCACCAGACCGAAACGGCGCGCATTGCTGCGGTCGAACATCGACACGATCAGCAGCACCGCGAGCGCGACCATTTGCCAAACCAGGTGCCGGTAGAAGAAATAGAGCGGATCGAGGGTGACGGCAGTGGTCGAAAGCCGATCGGCGGTCGCGGGCGAGGCTGCCGCCACCGCGACCGCGCCAAAGGCCATCA
>JAHJPT010000275.1 GCA_018819685.1 Alphaproteobacteria bacterium | reverse complement strand
GCGCGACAAGCGCCACGGCGGCGGCGATCGCGATCAGGATCGGTCCGGCCTGCACCGTCATGAAGAGGAAGCCCGTTTGCCAGCCGATCAGCCCGATCTTGGGCGCGAACACCGCGAAGACGAACCACACCAGCACCGCCAGCGACAGCCACAGCGCGTATTTGGGCAGCTTTTCCATGAAATCCTTCATCATCCTCTCCCTCTGTAGGATGCGACACCCTGATCGGGCAGCCAGAGCGCCTGTGGCGGAGCGCCGCTCTGCCAGAACACATCGATCGGTATACCGCCACGCGGATACCAATAGCCGCCGATCCGCAGCCACTTGGGCTGCATCTCGTCGAACAACCGCTTGCCGATCCCGACCGTGACATCCTCATGGAAACCGCAATGATTGCGGAAGCTGCCGAGGAAGAGCTTGAGGCTCTTGGATTCGACGATGGTTTCGCCCGGTGCATAGTCGATCACCAGATGCGCGAAATCGGGCTGGCCGGTGACCGGGCACAGCGAGGTGAATTCGGGCGCGGCGAAGCGGACCATGTAGAGCTCGCCGCTGCGCGGGTTGGGAACATAGTCCAGCTCCGCCGCTTCCGGCGAGGCGGGAAGCGAACTGTCTCGCCCGAGAAATTTGGGGTTTGGTGTGGTGCCCATGCCGCGCTCCTGCCGGTTCCGACACGCATGCGCAAGCGATCGCTTGGAGAGCGAGGCTTCACAGCCTATTCAGCGCGGCTTCCCGACACGCTCGGCCCCTTCCATCTGCAAGCATGGCAATGACCCGCCCCACATCCCGACTATCGTTGCCCGCTCTGGCTTTCTTGACCTGGCCCCTGATCGCACCGGTTGCGGTCTCGGCACAATCGGCGCAGGATTTTCAGCTCCCCCCGAACCCCGCGCCAACCGCGACGCCGAGTCCCAGGGTGCAGGGGCCGGTCGATCTCGAGAGCGGGATCCCGACGGCACCCCGACCGCTATCTACACCCAACTCCACCCCTACACCCTCCCCGCGGCCGAGCGCAGTCGCGAGCCCGATCCCCGTTCCTGCGCGCAGCCCCATCGCCATTCCGACTCCCGAGCCGCGCGGTCAGCCTCGTCCAGCAGTCACGCCGGGCGCCACGCTGCCGGCGAACCGCGAGGCTCCGGCGGCTCCGCCCCGCCTGACGGGGCAGACTAGCACTGCGGAGTCCGGTTCAGGGGGCGAGATGGAGCAAGACCCGTCCGCCGTTGAAGCGAGCCCGCCGGTCGGCAACCTGCCCGCACCGACCCTCGCTTCTCCCGCGCCCGCCGCCGGCGGCGTCGCCTCCACCGAGACAGAAAGCAAGTCGGCGTGGTGGTGGTTCGCCGGGTTGGGTCTGCTTGCCCTTCTGGCGATCGTCGCCGCCTGGGCGCTGCGCCGCTCGCGTGCCAAGACTGTGCCGCCACAGATCGAACCGCCGGTGGTGCGCAAGGGCGGCGGCCAGGACGGCGGTCCGACCGTCGCCGCGTCGCGCGCCGCGCTCACGCTGCGCCCAGAAGCGATCCGCCTCAGCCGCAGCGTCATGGCGGCGACGCTCAGCTACCGGCTCACCGTCCTCAATCGCGGGACCGAGGCGCTGAGCAATGTCGTCATCGAAGCCGATCTGGGTTCCGCCAGCGGCGACCGCCCGGTCGAGCAGCAGGTCGCGATGGCCGATACCGCGCTCGAACCGCGCCACACCATGCCCCGGCTCGCACCGGGTCAGTCGGCGCGCTTCGAGGGCAAGCTGCAACTGCCGCTGTCGCAGGCCGGCATCCTGCGCCAGGGCGACACCCCGCTGCT
Source organism: Alphaproteobacteria bacterium (assembly GCA_018819685.1). Lineage (GTDB taxonomy): Bacteria > Pseudomonadota > Alphaproteobacteria > Sphingomonadales > Sphingomonadaceae > Qipengyuania > Qipengyuania benthica. The sequence continues at coordinate 3,777 of JAHJPT010000275.1, read as the reverse complement.
GGTGCCGCTGCTCCGGCTGCGCACGATTGCCGACGGAATCGCGCCGCAGGCGCAGACTTTGGCGATCGGTCAGCAGGGGACCGGCGGCAGCGGCCGTCTCCAGCCGTTCCGGCTCGACGAGGGCCCGCGCGGCTATGAACCGTTGGCGCAGCGCGCGCTCGACTAGCCTCGTCCCATCGGGCCGCTCGACTAGGCTCCCGCAGACCGCTAGTCGAAGGGCATGGACACTCTCGTTTCGACGCAATGGCTGACCGAACATCTCGCCGATCCCGATCTCGTCATCCTCGATGCCACCAAGCACCTGCCCGACGTCGAACGCGACCCGCGCGAGGATTTCCTTGCTGCCCACATTCCCGGTGCGCGCTTCCTCGATCTTCCGAGCCTGCACGACGCCGAGGCTCAGGTGGGCAACACGCTGCCGACTTCTGCGCAATTCTCGGCCCGGATGTCCGCCTTGCGGATCGCTCCGACCAGCCGGATCGTGCTCTATGACGACAGCGCGATCGCCAGTGCGGCGCGCGCCTGGTTCATCTTTCGCCTCTACGGGTTGACGGATGTGGCGCTGCTCGATGGCGGCTGGGCGAAGTGGCGAGCGGAAGGGCGCGCGATCGAGAAGGGCACGGTCGAAGTGTCGCCCTCGGAGTTCAGGGCCACCGAGCCGGCTGCGCGCGTCCGCAGCAAGGCCGACATGCTCGCCAATTGCGCCAGCCGCACCGAGCAGGTAGTCGACGCCCGCGATGCCGCGCGCTTCCTCGGCACCAGCGCCGATACGATCCACGAACTTCCGGGCGGACATATCCCCGGCGCGCGCAATGTTTTCTTCCGCAACCTGTTCGCTTCCGACGGCACCTACAAATCGCCCGAGGAACTGCGCCGCGCCTTCCATGACGCCGGGATCGATCTCGATCGGCCGATCGCCGCCAGCTGCGGCAGCGGGATGACCGCCTCGGTGCTGCTCTTCGCGCTGCATCTCGCCGGGGTCGATGATGCCGCGCTCTACGACGGCAGCTGGGCAGAATGGGGGGCCGATCCCGCCACCCCCAAGGAAACGGGAGCGGCGCGCGCAGCATGACCGGGACAAGGGAAAACAAACTGTTACCCGCGACGAGACTGGTGACCGGAGGGCGCAGCCCCGATCCGCACGTCGTCAATCCGCCGGTGTACCGCGCCAGCACGCATCTTTACGCCGATTGCGCCGATCTGCGCGCGGGCACGAAGAGCAATGCCGATGGCAATTTCTTCTACGGCCGGCGCGGCTCGCCGACGCAATGGGCGCTCGCCGAGGCGCTGACCGCTCTCGAGCCGGGCGCGCAGGGCACGGTGCTCTACCCCAGCGGCGTTGCGGCGATCGCGGGCGCGCTGCTGGCGGTGCTCAAGCCCGGCGACGTGCTGCTGGTGGCGGACAATGCCTACGATCCCAGCCGCGCGATGGCCAAGGGACTGCTCGCGCGGCTCGGCATCGATGCCCGGTTCTTCGATCCGCTCGACATCGCCGCCTATCGCGCAGCATTCTGCGATCGCACCCGCGCGGTGTGGCTGGAGAACCCCGGCAGCCTGACGATGGAGGTCTGCGACATCCCGGCGCTCGCCGACGAGGCGAGCGAGCGCGGCGCGGTCAGCCTCATCGACAACACCTGGGCCACTTCGCTCGGCTTCCCCGCGCTCGATCGCGGTTGCGATATTACGGTGCAGGCGCTTACCAAGCATGTCGGCGGGCATTCGGATTTGATGATGGGCGCGGCCAGCGCGGGCGAGCGCTGGTATCGCGCGCTGCGCAGGACCGCGCAGGAACTGGGCCATGTGGTCTCGCCCGACGATGCGGCGCTGGCGCTGCGCGGCTTGCGCACCATGCAATTGCGGCTGGAGCGCAGCACCCGCACCGCGCTCGCTCTGGCCGGATGGCTGTCGGCGCGACCCGAGGTCGCCCATGTGCTGTGCCCGATGCTCCCCTCCGATACCGGCCACGAATTGTGGCGGCGTGATTTCACCGGCGGCTGCGGGCTGTTCAGCTTCGTGCTGTCGGGCCGCGACGATGCGGCGCGCTGCCGGCTGATCGATGCGCTCGAACTGTTCGGGATCGGCTACAGCTGGGGCGGGTTCGAAAGCCTTGCCCTGCCCTTCGACGTGGAGCCGATCCGCGCGCGAATGGACTGGCCGAGGCCGGGCTGGCAGGATGGCGACCGCTATGCCATCCGCCTATCTGTCGGGCTCGAGGACCAGCAAGACCTTATCGCCGATCTAGAACGGGCCTTGGCCGCCATGGAACACCAATGACCGCCCCGATGCCCTCCCCACCTACCGATGCGCCCACCCAGGCCGGAGCGGTGCCTGCCGTGGACGAGGCGCCGGTCGAACAAGCCTGGAGCCTTGCCGAGCCTGCGCCCGCACTCGAAAGCGTCGCGGCATCCGAAGACATCCGCGAGCGGGTATCCGCACAGAGCGAGGTGGCGGGCGACTTCCTCGATACGCTGGATGCGCTGGCTCTCAGCGTCGGCGATTTCCGCCTGTCGGTTTGGGATGTGGTGGTGGTGGGGGCGATCGTCGCCTTCGTTCTCACCCTCGCCTGGCTGACAACCAAGTCGCTCAACTGGCTGCTGCGCCGATTCACCCGCTTCGACGATGCCCAGCAGCTGCTCGGGCGCAAGATTCTCACCATAGCCGTATGGGGGATGGCGTTCTTCATCGGGATCGACCTGCTAGGGGTCGATCTCACCGCGCTGGCGGTGTTCTCGGGCGCTTTCGGGCTCGCGATCGGGTTCGGTCTGCAGAAAACCTTCGGCAATCTGATCGCGGGGATCATCCTGTTGATGGACAAGTCGATCAAGCCCGGCGACGTCATCGCGGTCGCCGACACCACCGGCAAGGAGACCTTCGGCCAGATTCGCAAGATCGGGGTCCGCGCGGTTTCGGTCACCACCCGCGACCAGCGCGAGTACCTGATCCCGAACGAGAACCTGATGATCAATCAGGTCGAAAACTGGTCCTATTCCTCCAAGAACGTGCGGATGCAGATCCCGGTGGGGGTCAGCTATGGCGCGGATATGAAGAAGGCCGAGGAACTGATGCTCGAGGCGGCGAAGGACGCGCCGCGGGTGTTGAAGACGCCGCCACCCACCGTCTGGATGAGCGAATACGGCGACAGCTCGGTCAATTTCGTCATCCATACCTGGATCCAGGATCCCGAGGACGGCGTCGGCAATGTCCGCTCCGCCGTGCTCAAGCGGCTGTGGTGGCTGTTCAAGGAACACGACATCGAGATCCCCTTCCCGCAGCGCGACATCAATCTGCGCGACAGCGATCAGTTCGAGCGGTTGATCGATGCGCTGACGCAGCGCCCCACTGCGGCTGGCGACACCGGCAAAGACTAGCTTCGCGGGCGGCTAGCCCACATTTCAAAAGCAGAACTGTGCGGGCGCGCAAGCATTCTGATTGGCGCCGGAACCTGCCTGGAGGCATTTTCCCGGCATGCAAGGAACAGGCATCATCCATCTCGTGGGCGCCGGACCCGGCGATCCCGACCTGCTGACGCTGCGCGCCGCGCGGCTGATCGCGGCCGCCGATGTGATCGTTCACGACGGGCTGGTCTCGCACGATATTCTCGATTTTGCCCATCGCGATGCGACGCTCATCTCGGTCGCCAAGCGCCGGGCCCACCACAGCATGGCGCAAGACGATATCAACGCGCTGCTGGTCCGCGAAGCGCGTGCCGGGCGGATGGTAGTGCGGCTCAAGGGCGGCGATCCGCTGGTTTTCGGGCGCGGCGGCGAGGAAGCCGAG
>JAHJPT010000363.1 GCA_018819685.1 Alphaproteobacteria bacterium | reverse complement strand
GTGGGATCTTGACCGGTATCGGTTCGACCACCCAAACATAATCTTCTCGCAGGAGCGCAGGCCAGGGCGGATTTCGTCCGGCAGCCCGAATTTCGCGCGACTGTCACCAGACGTTATTCGCATTATCTCAGGTGATTAGTAGTGACCTGCTTCGTAACCACCCGATTTCCACCGCCTGCCTGAGCGAGGGCTGATCGGCTAAGGCACGTGTATAGCGACGTCGTTAACGACGTGTCTTATGTGGGGGCTTTCGATGCGTGGTGACATTCTGGGTCCGGAACGGCGGTGTCGGTGGAGCGAGGAGGAGAAGCTCGGGATCGTGCTGTCGGTTGGGGTGGAGGGCGCGACGGTGACGCAAGTGGCGCAGCGCCACGAGGTAACCCGACAGCAGCTCTATGCCTGGCGGCATGAGCTGAAGAAGAAGGGGCTGCTTTCTCCGCTTCCAGCGACCCTGTTCCTGCCTGTGGAGTTGAGCGCGCCTGCCGAATTGGCGGTGCCTTCCTTGGCTGTAGATCCGACGCCTCAGCGCCCCGCCCTGATCGAGGTTCAGCTGGCCAATGGCCGTTGCCTGCGCTTTGACCCGATGCTGGATGCTGCCGCGCTGACGCGGTTGATCCGGGTGGTGGAGGCGGCATGATCGGGCCCGGCACCGGTGTCCGGGTTTATCTGGCCTGCGGGGTGACCGACATGCGCAAGGGCATCGAGGGGTTGGCGGCACTGGCGCAGGATCAGTTGCGCCAGAAGCCGGCTGGCGGTGCGGTGTTTGCGTTCCGCGGTCGGCGTGGCGACAGGTTGAAGCTCTTGTATTGGGATGGCCAGGGCTTCTGCCTTTACTACAAGGTGCTGGAACGTGGCCGCTTTCCCTGGCCGAGCAGCAAGGACGGGACTGCACGTCTGACATCGGCGCAACTAGCCATGCTGTGGGAAGGAATTGACTGGAGGCGGCCGGACTGGGGTGCGCCACCGGCTCGAGTCGGCTGATCTACCTTTCTGTAATTGCGTCTTTTTGTGGTGTTTGACATGGGGATATGGTATCCATCGCCGTGTCCGGAACGGCCACGCCACTGCCTAATGACCCCGCCGCCTTGAAGGCGATCATTGCCGCGTTGCAGGCAGACAATCAGAAGATGGCGGCCAGCTTGCGCGCCCATGATCTGCTGGTTCAGGCGCTGCGCGTCCGGATTGCCAAATTGCAGAAGCAGAAGTTCGGAGCCAGTTCGGAAAAGATCGAACGCGAGATCGAGCAGCTGGAACTGGCGCTGGAAGACCTGCAGCTGGCCCTGGCCGAGGCAAATGATCTGTCGCCCGCTGCCGAGGAGGGGCCGGACACGGAAGCACAGGCCCCGGAACCGGCTGAACGCCAGGAAACCAACCGCCGCCGCCCGAAAGTCTCGAAGGACACGCCGCGCGAACGTCGCGAATATGACCCCGGCAAGAATTGTCCTGATTGCGGCGGCGATCTGCGGGTGATCGGTGAGGAAGTCAGCGAATTGATCGACATGATCGCCCCGCAGTTGAAGATCATCGAGATCGCGCGCATCAAGAAGTCCTGCCGGCGCTGCGAAAAGATCGTCCAGGCACCCGCACCCAGTCGACCGATCCCGCGCAGCATGGCGGGACCGAACCTGCTCGCCTATGTCCTGACCTCGAAGTTCGACGATCATGTGCCGCTCTACAGGCAAAACGAGATCTTTGCCCGGATGGGCGCCGATATCCCCGACACAACGCTCGTGGACTGGTGCGGCGGGGCAATGAAAACCCTGACGCCGCTGATCGAGAAGATCGAGGCCGAGATCATGGCCAGCGATCTGCTCCATGCCGATGACACGCCCATCCGGGTCCTCGATCGCAGCAAGAGCGACCAGGGGCTCGGCAAGGGTGTCAGGAAAGGCAGGATCTGGGCTTACGTCCGTGATCAGCGTCCTTGGACAGGCAAGGCTCCGCCCGGCGCGGTCTACCAGTTCGCCCCGGACTGGAAGGAAGAACATGTCCTCAGCCATTTGGGCCGGGCCGGCGGCATTCTTCAAGCCGACGGCTACAAGGGCTATGCCAAGCTCTATGCGACTGATCTGGAGGGTAAGAGCCAGTTCCGCGAGGCCGCCTGCTGGGCGCATCTGCGCCGTGACTTCCATGATGTCTGGACCTCGACAAAATCCGAAATCGCGCGCGAGGCGCTCGACCGGATCGGCAAGCTCTACGACATCGAGCGCGCAATCAGCGGCAAGCCTGCCGAACTGCGGCTGGCGGTGCGAAAGAAGGAAACCGTGCCCAAGGTCGACGCCTTCCGGGACTGGGCCGAAAAGCAGCTGACGCGCATCCCGGGAAAAAGCGATCTGGCCAAGGCCTTCCGCTACGGGCTGAGCCGCTGGTCTGCCCTCACGCTGTTTCTCGAGGATGGGCGCGTGGCCATCGACAACAATGCAGCCGAGCGTGCCCTGAGGCCAATTGGTGTCGGCAGACGGAACTGGCTGTTCGCGGGCTCGGATGCGGGCGGCGAAACGCTCGCCCGCGCCCTGACCGTCATCGAAACGGCAAAGATGAACGGGCTCGATCCGCAGGCTTATCTTGCCGATGTCCTGGACCGCATCCACGATCATATGAACACCCGTCTTGGCGATTTACTGCCCTGGAACTGGACGCCAAGGGGCATGGTCAAGACTGAGGCTGCGTAAAGAGCGCCCGTGAACCGCGCCGGGTTTTCCGGAGGCTGATTGGGATTAGTTACGCGGCCATGTCTTCAGCTTCCAGAGCGGCGTAGAAGTTTGCCTCCGCTTCGGCCGGCGGGATGTTCCCGATCGGCTCGAGCAGGCGGCGGTTGTTGAACCAGTCTACCCATTCGAGGGTGGCATATTCGACAGCCTCGAAGTTGCGCCACGGCCCACGACGGTGGATGACCTCGGCCTTGAACAGGCCATTGATCGTCTCCGCCAAGGCATTGTCGTAGCTATCGCCGACACTGCCGACGGAAGGTTCGATGCCGGCCTCCCCAGCCTCTCGGTGTATTTGATCGACAGGTATTGCGACCCGCGGTCGGAATGGTGGACGAGCCCCGCGCCCTTGGCTGGGCGGCGATCGTGGACAGCCTGTTCGAGGGCATCGAGAACGAAGCCTGCGTGGGCTGTTTGGCTCGCCCGCCAGCCGACGATTTTGCGGGCATAGGCATCGATGAATGAGGAGGGTCAGAAAACAGTCCAGTGGACTGTTTTCCCGACGAATGGCGACATACACAAACCCCCTCCAGGTGGCGACGTAAGTGAAATCGCTGACCCAGAGCATGTTCGGCGCAGGCACGCGGAACTGCCGGTTCACCTTGTCCAGCGGGCACGAGGCCTTCTTGTCGGGGATCGTAGTCTTGTGCGGCTTGCCCCGGATGATGCCTTGAATACCCATGTCCTTCATCAGTCTGGCGACTGTGCAACGGGCGACATCGAAGCCTTCCCGATCTAGCTGACGCCAGACCTTGCGCACGCCGTAGACGCGCCAGTTCTCTTCGAAGACACGCTCGATCTCGGGCCGCAGCGCTGCGTCGCGCCGGGTGCGATCCGACAATCGGGCCGGATCGGCCCGCTTCGCCAGGTGATCGTAGTAGGTGGACGGGGCGATCGGCAGAACCCTGCAGATCGGCTCGACCCCGTGCTTCCCTCGCTGATCGTCGATGAACCCGACCATCACTTCGACCGGCGGTCGAGCTCCGCCATCGCAAAATATGCGCTCGCCTTGCGCAGGATCTCGTTGGCCTGGCGCAGCTCCCGGTTCTCCCGCTCCAGCGCCTTCATCTTCTCTGCCATGTCGGTCGGGATGCCAGCGCGCTTGCCGCTGTCGACCTCGGCCTTCTTGACCCGCTCGTTCAGGGTCTGCGGCGCACAGCCGATCTTCGCGGAAATCGACGTGACTGCCTGCCAGCGCGATCCATGCTGACCCTCATTGTCGAGAACCAGGCGCACTGCACGCTCGCGCACTTCGGGGGAAAACTTGTTCGTCGTCTTGCTCATGATGCTCCATCCTACTCAGGAGTTGGAGCCTCCGGCAAACCCGGAGCGGTTCACCCGGAAGAGTTCTTGGGACTGCCTCAGACCCTCATCGGTCAGGATAACCGACTTTGCCTTGTTGACCGGATCGGCGATCAGACCCCGGGCGTGCAACCGCTCCAGGGCGTCCCAGTCAAAGCCCTTCCACGCGCGCCGCTCGTCATGCAGCGTCAACCACATCAGCGCCAGAACCGCCTCGTCGATCTTGTCCCGATCAATCTCCATGGACTGAGCATACTACGGTCCGACTAGGGCGGAAATCGGGCGGTTACCCTGCTTCTACAAGCGCTCGACATTTCCCTTGAGGGGCCTGTCGACGGAGCATGCGCGAGAACCCGAAGATCGTGTGCACGCGCTGGCCTTCCGGTTCGAAGTTGATATCTCCGGGCAACAGACCTGTCCGATCAGCTGGCGTGCCGTCAGAGAGGCTTTGAACCTCGATTGCCTCTTCCATCAGCGGCCGTTTTACGCGCTGTGGTAAAACTGTCCTTGCGCACCACCAAGCAGACTAGGATGCTGATTTCAACGAGAAAGATAGCCCATTGGCCCAATTCATCCCTACCAGAAAGCTAAACAGTGACGAGCCTGAGTTCTGTTTCGAGGCGGGCGGCTACGCACTCATGCGCATTGTTCGCTATGCGGAGGACTATGCGGTAATGACCGCCACCGCCTCGGAAGACATCTCATATTTGCCCTACCAGTCCAACTATGACAGAAAAGGCTCAAGTATTTTTCGGAAGCTGGACGGCAGCCCTCTTTTTCCAGCAAAGTTACCGCCGAAGCCACTGCTGGCCAAGGCTTTTCCGGATAGAGATAAACTTATTTCCGTTGCCGAAGAGGCGCTGAAGTTCATGCGCGTCCCAATCGAAAATGATACCGATAAACAGGGACGGCGGTATGTGAAAGTAATTGGCCCATT
>JAHJPT010000274.1 GCA_018819685.1 Alphaproteobacteria bacterium | reverse complement strand
CTGGCGAGGCGCAGGCCGGTGAACTGCCAGCGCTGGTGGGGGTAGAAGAAATTGCGATAGCTGGCGCGCGAATGACCACGCGCGGTGGCGCAGCTGGCGCCCTTGAGCACGAACTGCCCGCTCATGAACTTGCCATTGTATTCGCCCACCGCGCCCGGCGCGGGCTTGAACCGCGGATAGGGCAGATAGCCCGAACGGGTGAACTGCCAGCAATCGCCGAACAGGCCTTCGCTGCCGCGCGGCTGGGGCGGACCGGCCGCGTCGAGCTGGTTGCCCGCGGCGGGATCGTGCGCCGCCGCATTGCCCTCCTGCCCGCGGGTGATGGCTTCCCATTCGCCTTCGGTGGGCAGCCGCTCGCCCGCCCAGCTGGCGAAGGCATCGGCCTCGAAATAGGAGATATGGCTGACCGGAGCATCGGGATCGCGGGGTTGCCAGCCGGAGAGCGTGAACTGCTCGTCCTCGCGCCAGTAGAGCGGCGCGGCGATGGCGTTCTCCTTCACCCAGCCCCAGCCGTCGGAGAGCCACAGTGTCGCGGTTTCGTAGCCGCCATCGGCGATGAAGGCGTCCCATTCGCGATTGGTGACCAGCCGGCTGGCCAGCGCGAAGGGCTCGAGCAGCGTGCGATGCGCGGGGCCCTCGTTGTCGAAGGCGAAGCCCTCTTCCTGATGCCCGATCCGCGCGATCCCGCCGGGATGCGCGAGCCAGCCTGCCGCTGCGCTTACCGCCTGCGCACCGGCCCCCGGCGCGGGCGCGTCCCACATCGCCGGACCCAGCGGGTTCTGGAACAGCGCGTGCTTGATATCGGTCAGCAGCAGTTCCTGATGCTGCTGCTCATGCGCTATCCCGAGCGCGATCAGGTCCTCATGCTGCGGATCCTCGAGCAGCGGCTCCATCGCTGCGCTCACATGCGCGCGATAGGCCAGCACCTCGTCGAGCGAGGGGCGCGAGAGCATCCCGCGGGCAAACCGCGCGATCCGCTCGCCCTCGGTCTCGTAATAGGAATTGTGGATGAAGGCCCAGCGCTCGTCGAACGGCGCATAATCCGCCCCATGCTCGCGCAGCAGGAAGGTTTCCCAGAACCAGGTGGTGTGCGCCAGATGCCATTTGGCGGGCGAGGCGTCTTCCATCGACTGGATCGTGGCGTCGGCATCGGACAGCGGCGCGACCAGCGCCTCGCTCAGCGCGCGGGTGGCGCGAAACCGCTCGGCAAGTCCTGCGATCGGGGCGGTCCCGGATCTGGTCTGTAGCTGTGCGACGGTAAGACCCTCTTGTAGATGCAGCTGCCGACGCGCGGCGAGCGAGCCTCACAATGACGAGAAACCGCCGTTTCCGAAAGGGGTTCCGGAAAAAACTCCTTACAGAAGCGCTGTCGGACCGCGGGTTAGCGCGGTCAGCGCTCAGGCGGCGTCGGCGCGGCGCACCTGCGCTTCGGCGTTGAGCATCTCGGCCAGCAGGAACGCCAGTTCGAGCGATTGCGCCGCGTTGAGCCGCGGGTCGCAATGCGTGTGATAGCGATCGCCCAGCGCCTCGTCGGTGATCGCCACCGCGCCGCCGACGCATTCGGTGACATCCTGCCCGGTCATCTCGACATGGATGCCCCCCGGGTGCGTGCCCTCGGCGCGGTGGACCGCGAAGAAGCCCTTCACCTCGCTCAGGATGCGGTCGAAGGGGCGCGTCTTGAAGCCGCTCTCGGCCTTGACGACATTGCCGTGCATCTGATCGCAGCTCCACACCACCGGATGGCCCTCGCGCGTCGCGGCGCGCACCAGCGGCGGCAGGCCCTTCTCGACCTTGTCGTGGCCGAAGCGGCTGATCAGCGTGATCCGGCCCGGCTCGCGCGCGGGATTGAGCGTATCGAGCAGCCGCAGCAGCGCATCGGGCTCGAGGTTCGGCCCGCATTTTAGCCCCAGCGGATTGCCGATCCCGCGCGCGAATTCGACATGCGCGCTGCCTTCGAAACGGGTGCGGTCGCCGATCCAGACCATGTGCGCGCTGGTGTCGTACCATTCGCCGGTCAGCGAATCGCGGCGCGTCATCACCTGCTCGTAGGGCAGCAGCAGCGCCTCGTGGCTGGTGTAGAATGTGGTGCGCTGCAATTGCGGCATGGTGTGCGGATCGATCCCGCAGGCTTCCATGAAATCGAGCGATTCGCCGATCCGGTCGGCGATATCGGCGAATTTGTCGGCCCAGGGGCTGCGGCCCATGAAGTCGAGCGTCCACTGGTG
>JAHJPT010000273.1 GCA_018819685.1 Alphaproteobacteria bacterium | reverse complement strand
CACCGTGGCAGTGCGCCGGGTGAATGTCAGCGATCCCAAAGCGCCAATGCTGACCGACTATATCGACCCCAAAAAGATCAACTATCTGACCAACAAAGCGGGCGGTTTTACCGGCGAAGATGCAGTGCGCACGCTGCGGTTGGCGCGCGAGGCGGGCGGCTGGGATCTGGTCAAGCTGGAGGTGCTCGGCGAGGCGCGAACCCTCTATCCCGATATGCGCGAGACGCTGCGCGCGACCGAAGTGCTGGCCAAGGAGGGCTTCCTGCCGATGGTCTATTGCACCGACGATCCGATCGCAGCGAAGCAGCTCGAAGAAGCCGGCGCGGTCGCGGTGATGCCGCTTGGCGCGCCGATCGGCTCGGGTCTGGGTATCCAGGACCGCGTCACCATCCGGCTGATCGTCGAGGGCGCCAGCGTGCCGGTGCTGGTCGATGCCGGGGTCGGCACCGCCAGCGATGCCGCAGTGGCGATGGAACTGGGCTGCGACGGTGTGCTGATGAACACCGCGATCGCCGAGGCGAAGGACCCGATTCGGATGGCACGGGCGATGAAGCTCGCGGTGGCGGCGGGACGAGACGCCTATCTTTCAGGGCGGATGGGAACGCGCAAATATGCCGATCCGAGCAGTCCGCTGGCTGGGCTCATCTAACCGCCTGTTCTCGGGAGCGTCTGGCCGCAATTAGGGGAACCGGGTCCGGTTCTCGCGCGCTTCACCATCATAGCCGCCTTTCCTGCGGCTTGCCGCCGACCGGACCCATTCCGATTGACCGGCCCACACATGCAGGAGAACGATCATGGGCGAGATGAAAGACAAGGCCAAGGGCATGGGCAACGAAGCCGCCGGCAACACCAGCAGGCGGTCGGCAATGCCACGAACGATCACTCGCTGAAGGCCGAGGGCAAGGCCCAGGAGCGCAAGGGCGAAGCCCAGAACCTCAAGGGCGAAGCCAAGGGTGCACTCGGCAACAGGGTCTGACGCCGAGCACGAACAATGAAAAGGCTCGCGGGAGACCGCGGGCCTTTTTTCGTGTCCGGTCTGCGCTCGCTCCGGGCGAGCGTGCAAAAATCGGACGACCGATACCGCCTGTTAACCATCGTGCGCGATAGTCCTCCGGTAACCAGGGAGGCCGATATGGCCATTGCAGCGACGGCGTTCGGTACCATTGCGGAAATGCGCGAATTCGCCGGCTTCACCGCCGCCGAACAGCGCTATATCCGCCGCAGCCTCGATATCGGGCTCGGCCGCTGCGACGCGTTTCGGATCTGGGGCCGCACTGCCGGCGAGACCGCCGCGATTCGCAGCCAGTATGTCGCCTATCAGGAACTCAAGGCTCTGCGCCACGCGATCCCGGTCGCGACCGGCTTCGAGGCGGTCGAAGGCTTCGTCGGCAAGCTGACACGGGTCGCCGCGTTCGATCTCGCGCAGGAGCGGATCGACTGCTTCTCCGCGTTTCGCTTCCTCTACGAACGCCTGCTCGGCGCCGATTCGCGCCCGTGGCTGCCCAGCGCCTTCTGCGCCGCCGCCGCGCTGCCGCAGATCCAGCCGCAGCGCCGCAAGCTGCTGCTCCAATCGCTCAGCGAAGCCGCGGCTACCGCGCCCGGCTGGTCCGACCGCGAACCGCGCTTCTACCCCGAATATATCGAGGAAGTCGCCGCCTAGCGGTGCAGGTCAGGCTTTGTAGAGGCCGTCGAGCCGCTGCTGGTAGCGGTCCTTGATCTTGTGCCGCCGGATCTTCAGGCTCGGCGTCATTTCCTCGTTCTCGATCGTGAAGGGCTCGTCGGCAAAGGCGAATTGGCGAACCTTTTCGGTCACCGACAACTCGCGGTTAACCCGGTCTAGCGCCTCGCGCACCGCAGTTCGGAACTCGGGATCGCCCTGCAGCGTCCCGAGGTCGAATTTCCTGTCTTGCGCGGTGGCCCATTCCAGCGCCCATTCCGCATCGGGGACGATCAGCCCGACGATATAGGGGCGCTTGTCGCCGGTCACCATTGCCTGCGCGATTTCGGGCTGCAGCGTGAGCATCCCCTCGACCTTCTGCGGCGCGACATTGTCGCCCTTGTCGTTGACGATCATGTCCTTCTTGCGATCGGTGATGACGATCCTGCCGTGGTCGTCGATATGCCCGATATCGCCGGTGTGCAGCCAGCCGTCCTGGATCGTCCGCTCGGTCTCGGCCTTGTTTTGCCAATAGCCGTGCATCACCAGCTCGCCGCGGCACAAGATCTCGCCATCCTCGGCGATGCGGATTTCTACCCCGCGCATCGGCGGGCCGACGCTGTCCATCGCGATCCCGGCGGAGGGGCGGTTGCAGCTGACGATCGGCCCCGCCTCGGTCTGGCCATAGCCCTGCAGCACGGTCAGCCCCATCGAGCTGAAGAAGGTGCCGACCTCGGGGTTGAGCGGCGCGCCGCCCGACACCATCGCCTTCAGCCGTCCGCCGAACCGCTTGCGGATCTTGGGCCGCAGCAATCTTTCGAGCATGAGATCGCGGGCGCGATCGCCGAACTTGCGCTTGCCGGCGACGCGGCGGTCGCCCAGCTCCAGCGCGCTGTCCATCAGCCGCGCGGCCATCCCGCCTTGCCTGGTCACCTGCTTCATGATCCGCGTGCGCAATACCTCGAACAGGCGCGGCACCACCACCATCACGGTCGGGCGGGTCTCCTCGATGTTGCTGGCAAGCTTGTCGAGCCCCTCGGCGTAGTAGATCTGCGCGCCGACCGAGATCGGCAGATATTGCCCGCCGGTATGTTCATAGGCGTGCGACAGCGGGAGGAAGGACAGGAACCGCTCCTCCTCGCCGAGGCCGAAATCCTCGATCAGCACTTCCGCCGCGCCCGCGACATTGCACAGGATCGCGCCGTGGTGCTGGAGCACGCCGCGCGGTGCGCCGCCGGTGCCGCTGGTGTAGATGATGCAGGCGGTGTCGCCGCGCCCGATCGCGGCGATCCGGCGATCCACCGCGGCGCGAGCCGCGGCGGCATCGCCCTGGACGAGATCGCTCCAGCTGTGCGCCCGCAGATCGCCTGCCTGGTACTGCCGAATGCCGTCGAAGGAGATGATGTGTTCGGCCAGCCCGGTACGCATAATCGCCGGCAGCAGCGGCTGCGACAGCTTCTCGCTCGAGACGATGACCGCACGCGCGCCCGAATTGTCGAGGATATGCGCGTGGTCGCGCTCGGTGTTGGTGGTGTAGGTGGGAACCGTGATGCAGCCGGCAGCCATGATGCCAAGATCCGCGATGCACCATTCGGGGCGGTTCTCGCTGACCAGGCAGACCCGGTCGCCGGTCTCGAGGCCCAGCTCGCGCAAATGCTCCGCCAGCAGGCAGACCTGTTGGGCGGCCTCGGCCCAGCTGATGGTCCGCCATTCCCCGGCGGATTTCGTCCCGAGGAAAGGCGTGTCGCGCTTTTCGTCGGCGCGTTTGAGGAACAGCTCCACAAGGCTGTTCGCCGCATCGATATCGGACAGCATCCGGCCAAGCTCCCTGTCGTCTGTTCTATTGGCAGATCGTTGCGCGGCTTAGGCGGCTGGCCGGTTCACGGCAAGTGGCCGCACCCGTTCAGGGCACGGTGACGCCCCGATCGATCCGCGGATCGCGCGCGGCTTCCCAGATGGCGCCCTCGCGCTTGACCGCGCCGCCCTTGAGCGGCGCCTCGCGGACGACGACCTTGGCATGACCGAGCTCCTGCAAGCTGGAGATCGCGGTTTCGAGCCAGGTGCCTTCCTCGACCATGACGGTATCGCCGAAACCCATGATGAAGGGCAGCCCGAGCGCTTCCTTCGCCGAGAGACCGAAATCGACCACGCCGATGATCCCGCGCGCGGTCTGCACCGGGATGGTGGGACCGCCGGCCGCACCGATCGCCAGCACCGGGCGCCCCTGCGGGTCCCACACCACCGTGGGCGCCATCGAGCTGCGCGGACGTTTTCCGGGCTCGACCCGGTTGGCGACCGGAACGCCCTCGACGGTCGGGCTACGGCTGAAATCGGTGAGCTCATTGTTGAGGTAGAACCCGCCCGCCATCAGGCTCGAGCCGAACACTCCCTCGATCGTCGAAGTGTAGCTGATCATGGTGCCGTCGGGATCGACCGCGGCGATATGCGAGGTGCCGTGCTCCTCGGGTTCGTCGCCATCGGCGAGTGCGGTATCGGCGCCCGCGGGGCGGCCGGGAGCCGCTTCGGCCATGCTGGTTTCGAGCGAGATGAGGTCGCTGCGGCGCGCGATGTAGCCCGCGTCGATCAGCCCGGCGACCGGAACGGACACGAAATCGCTGTCGGCGATGTACAATTCGCGATCGGCATAGGCGAGCCGCTGCGATTCGACGAACAGGTGCCAGGTCAGCGGATCGTACAGCCCCAGCGCCGCGAGATCGAACCGCTCGAGCTGCCCGAGGATCTGCAGGACGGCGATCCCGCCCGACGAGGGCGGGCCCATGCCACAAACCCGATAGCCCCGATAGGAACCACACACGCCGTCGCGCTCAACCGCACGATAGGTGGCGATGTCTGCGAGCGTCATGGCCGCATCGTGCGGGGTTCGGGTGGCAACCGTCCCGGCGATCTCTTCGGCGATCGCGCCGCTGTAGAAGGCCTCAGCGCCCTCCGCCGCGATCCGCTCGAAAGTCTGCGCCAACCGTTCGTTGCGGACGATATGGCCGGCGGGATGAGGCCGCCCCGCAGCGTCGTAGAACAAGGCGCGGGCGCTCGGCACCGCACCGGCGCGCTCGGGCAAGTCCTCCAAATACTTCGCGAGCCGCAGATTGATGCCGAAACCCTCGCGCGCCAATTCGATTGCGGGTTCGAACAGCGCGGCCCAGGGCAGCTTGCCGAAGCGATCATGCGCCCGGGCGGCGAGCGCGATATTGCCCGGCACCCCGACGCTCAATCCACTCAGCACGCTGTCCATGAACGGCGGGACGCTGCCATCCTCGGCGAGAAACCATTCCGGGGTTGCACCCGAGGGCGCGGTCTCGCGGCCGTCGATCGTCTCGACCTCGCCTGCGGCGGTGCCGCGGACATAGAAGCCGCCACCGCCGATCCCCGAGCTTTGCGGTTCGACCACGGTGAGCGCGAGCATGGTCGCAAGCGCAGCATCGGTGGCGCTGCCGCCTTGGCGAAGCATGGCCATGCCCGCCGCCTGCGCGCGCGGGTCGGCGGCGCTGACGGTGCCGATGAAGGGGAGTGCGACCGCAGCATCGGATTGAATCGCCGGTGCGGAGGCTGGCCGGGGCGCCGGGCTGGAAGTTTGGGCGACGGCACCGGTGGCGAGCGACAGCGGCAGGGCGAGCGTGGCGAGGAGGCGGGTGATCATGACCGTCCTGCTATTCGCTCCCGACCGCATCCGCAATCGTGGCGAAGCCGTTGCGGAGCATCAGCCGCTCGAGGTCTCGCACCATCCGGCGAGCCAGGCCCGGCCCGTGATAAACCAGCGCAGAATAGAACTGCACCAGGCTCGCGCCCGCGCGAATTCGCACCCAGGCATCCTCGGCGCTGGCGATGCCACCCACTCCGATCAGCGGGATTGCGCCGCCGGTCGCGCTGCGGAAATCGCGCAACCGCTGCAGCGCGAGGTCCCGCAAGGGGGCGCCGGAGAGCCCGCCTGCCTCACCGCCGTGGCGTGAGCGCAATGCAGGCCGAGCGATGGTGGTGTTGGAGACGATCAGTGCCGCCAGCCGCCGGTCGATCGCGATGCGGGCGATGGCGTCCACATCGGCGGGTTCCAGATCGGGCGCGACCTTGAGGAAGATCGGCGGGCCGGCCTCCCCGCAGACCTCCGCACGCGCCTCGAGCACCGCATCCAGCAACCCGGTCAGCGCGCCCTCGTCCTGCAGCGCGCGCAAGCCCGGCGTGTTGGGGCTGGAGATATTGACCGCCAGATAGCTTGCCAGCGGCGCCATCAACCGCGTTAGCTGCGCATAATCGGCGATCCGGTCGGGGCTGTCCTTATTGGCGCCGATATTGGCTCCGACGATCCCGGGGCGCGCGCGGCGCGCCTCCAGCCGGCGCGCGACCGCTTCGCCGCCCTGATTGTTGAACCCCATCCGGTTGATCACCGCACGATCCTCGACCAGCCGGAACAGCCGCGGGGCGGGGTTGCCGGCCTGCGGGCGCGGCGTGACCGAACCGACCTCGGCAAAACCGAACCCGAGCGCCAGCAGCGCATCGGGAACCTCGCCATTCTTGTCGAAGCCGGCGGCGAGCCCCACCGGATTGGGAAATTGCAGCCCGGCTACCGTGGTGGCCAGCGGACCGTGAGTCGCAGGTGCGTGGCCCGGCACGAGTTTCAGCGCCGCGACCGTGAGACGATGGGCACGCTCGGGATCGAGCGCGAAGATGGCCGGGCGGACGAGGTCGAACAGCATGGCGCTCGCCTATGCGCAAAGCGGTGCGCGGTGTCGAGCAGGTGCGAGAAGGGTTCAATCATATTGCGCACCGGGCGCGACTGTCGTTTGCATACAATCGAAAACATCCGATTCGGCGTAGTCATCGTTCCGCGACCCGAAGGGCCCGGCGCCATTGCGGCGGGTTCCTCTACTCAAAGGGCGGTCTCTTCGGGGGCCGCCCCTTCTTTGTCCGGGATTTCAAGCCGGTTCTTGGTTAACGCAGGATCCGACGGACGATTCGCGAGGGGTGGCAATCGGTTAGGTTTTGCGCCATGCCCTTGGATAAATACGCCATGGGGAAATCGAACGATGCATTTGCGACAGGTGGGAATTTCGATAGCGGCGCTGGCTCTGGCTTCCTGCGCCACCACCCAACCGGTGGGCCAGACGACGGGCAACGATGTCGCGGTAGTCGCGCCGCAACCCGGTCAGGATCTAGGCCAGCTGTTCGAAACTTACGACGCGCAGCAACTCGCGCTTTCGCCGCTGTCCAAGGCCTATCGCGGGATTCGCGATGAGGATTACAGCCGCTGGGGCGATTTCTCCGATGCCGCCGAGGCGCGCGAGGAAGCCTTGCTGCAATCCACCGCCGCCGCCATGCGCACCAATTACGACCTTGCCGAATTGTCTCCCGAGGATGCGCTCAGCTATCGCTTGTTCGATGCGATGGCGGATCGCAGCGCGGCGCTGTTTCCGTTTCGCGACTATGGCTATGTCTTCGATCAGATGCGCGGCGCGCAGAGCCAGCTGCCCGCGTTCCTGATCAACATCCACCGCGTCGACGATGCCGAGAGCGCGCAGGCCTATGTCAGCCGGATTGCCGGGCTGGGCGAGGTGATCGACACGCTGACCGCCGAATCGCGCGAGCGCGCCGCAGCCGGGGTGATGCCGCCCGACTGGGTCTATCCCTACGTCGTCTCGGATATCGAGAACCTGCTCGCCGCGGGCGATGACAATGCGATTCTCGAGGATTATCGCAAGAAGGTCGCCGCGCTCGATGCCGCCGAGAGCGCGGGCCTAGAACAGGGCGCCGCGACGCGCGCCTGGAACGCCAGCGCACGCCCCGCCTACCAGCGGCTGCTCGCCGAGATGAAGCGCCAGCAGGCGATCGCGCCGACGCAGGACGGCATCTGGCGCTTCCCGCAAGGCGCGGAATATTATCGCGCGCTGCTCGCCAATTACACCACCACCGATCTCACTCCCGACCAGATCCATCAGATCGGCCTCGACAATGTCGCGCGCATCCACGACGAGATGCGCGCCATCATGGAGCAGGTCGGGTTCGAGGGAAGCCTGCAGCAATTCTTCGAATTCACCCGCACCGACGAACGCTTCTACTACGACGATCGCGAGACCTATCTCGCCGATGCGCAGGCCAAGCTCGCGGCGATGGAAGCCCGCCTCCCCGAATTCTTCTCGACGCTGCCCACCGATCCGCTGGTCATCAAGCCGGTCGAGGCGTTCCGCGAGAAGAGCGCCGGCAAGGCCTTCTACCAGCGTCCGGCGCCCGACGGTTCGCGCCCGGGCACCTACTACGTCAATCTCTACAATCTCGACGACATGAGCAAGAACGAGCTTGAGGCGCTGGCCTATCACGAAGGCCTGCCCGGGCATCACCTCCAGCTGTCGATCCAGACCCAGCTGGGCGATGTTCCGCCGTTTCGCCGCTTCGGCGGGGTGACCGCCTATTCCGAAGGCTGGGGCCTCTATTCGGAAGAGCTGGGCAAGGACATGGGCTTCTACACCGATCCCTATTCCGATTTCGGCAGGCTGGGGATGGAGCTGTGGCGCGCCGCGCGGCTGGTGGTCGACACCGGGTTGCACCACAAGCGCTGGAGCCGCGAGCAGGCGATCCAGTATCTCACCGACAACACCCCCAACCCCGATGGCGACATCCGCAAGGCGATCGAGCGCTACGCCGTCTATCCCGGTCAGGCGACCGCCTACATGATCGGCAAGCTCAAGATCATGGAACTGCGCGATCGCGCCCGCACGCAACTGGGCGACGAATTCGACATCCGCGCTTTCCACGACGTGATTCTGACCAGCGGTCCGGTGCCGCTGTCGATCATGGAAGAAAACGTCGATGCCTGGATCGCCGAGGTGAAGGCGAACTAGGGAGAGCGGGGGTGGCGCAATCGGCGGGAGCAAAGGGCGGCCAGGGGCCGCTCACCCCCGCCAACCGCTTTGCCATCGACTATCTCGGCGTATCGCCGCAATTGAGCGACTATGTCACCACCTTCTATCACTTCCGCTGCGACGACGAGAAGGTCGACGATATCCAGCCTGCGGCCATCGGCCATTTCAGCCTGTTTGCTTTCGGCGAGGGCGAGATGGGTCTGCCCGAAGGCGGGATCGATCCCTCGCACCGGGTCAATCTGCTGACCCCTTTCTCGCGCGCCGCGCCGTTCCGCGTCGACGGGCCGTTCCATGCGATCGGTGCCGCTCTCAGCCCGCTGGGCTGGGCGGCGCTCACCGGACTTTGTGCCAAGACCCATTGCAACCGCCTCTACCGCGCCGACGACTGGCTCGATCCCGCGCTGGTCGCTCTCGGCCACGCGCTGTGCGCCGCCTATCGCGCGGGCGAGAAGGACGCGAAACAATGCGTGGCCGAGCTGGAGCCGGCGATGCTGGCGGCGATGCAGCCGCTCAAGCCTGGCCACCCCGAGCTGATCGCCGCGACCAACGCCTGGCTGGCGGGCGATTTCCTCCCCGAGATCGACGATCTCTACGCCGCATCTCCCTATTCGCGGCGCCAGACGCAGCGGCTGGTCGAGCGCTATTTCGGGCTTTCGCCGGTGGCGCTGCGGCGCAAATACCGCGCACTTCGTGCCGCGACGCTGCTGTCGCTCCCCAGCCTGACGCTGGAATACGAGGCGCAGATCGGTCAGGCCTTCTACGACCAGCCGCACATGATCCGCGAGATCCGGCTGTTCGCGGGGCGCACCCCGGCGCGGCTGACCGATGCGAGTTCGCCCTATCTCACCGAGATGCTCAACAAGAAGAACCTGCGCCAAGTGGGCCTGCCGATCGCGCTGGACGAGGATGCTAACGACTCGCAAGAGTCGGAAACGGGTTGAAACCACGCCTTTGCGACCATAGGTGCTCAATCGGAACGAAATGGTCCGATTTGAGAAAATGCTTTGACGATGCGCCTCTCCAACCTTGCCGATTATGCCGTGGTCGCCATGTGCGCGGCGGCGCGCCACTGCGGCGGCGGGCGGACCAGCGCGGCCGCGCTGGCGGCGGAGACCGGCCTGCCGGTGCCGACGGTGCAGAAGCTTGTGAGCAAGCTCTCGGCGGCCGGACTGCTGCGCTCGACCCGGGGCTCGGGCGGCGGTCTGCAACTCGCGCGCCCCGCAGCCTCCATCAGCGTCGCGGATATCGTCGAGGCGGTCGAAGGCCCGATTGCGCTGACCGCCTGCGCCGATGGCGGCGAGTGCAGCGTCGATGCGCTGTGCAGCGTCCGCCCGCATTGGCCGATGATCAACGAAGCGCTGCGCGGAACGCTGGCGGGCATTCCGCTGACGCAGCTGGCGGGACGACCTGCCGTCGATAATCCACCGCTGCGAACGCCGACGCAATCCGCCAGGGCCAACGCCGTTCCGCGAGCAACTCAGTGACTGCCCCCATGACCGCCAAAACGATTGAAAGCCCGACCATGACCGACAGCCTCGACCTCCAGGACCAGGACGCCCGCGACGCCGTCGCCCGCGCCGCCGAATACGAGCACGGCTGGTCGTCGGACATCGAACAGGATTTCGCCCCCAAGGGTCTCAACGAGGACACCGTCCGCTTCATCTCGGCCAAGAAGAACGAGCCGCAATGGATGCTCGACTGGCGGCTCAAGGCGTTCCGCCTGTGGCAGGACATGGAGGAGCCCGACTGGGCCAAGCTCGGCTATCCCGAGATCGACTATCAGGACGCCTATTACTACGCCGAACCCAGGGCCAAGCCGAAACTGGCATCGCTCGACGAGCTCGATCCCGACATCAAGGCTGTCTACGACAAGCTGGGAATCCCGATCGCCGAGCAGGAAGTGCTCGCCGGGGTAGAAGGCGCGCGCAAGGTCGCGGTCGATGCGGTGTTCGATAGCGTCAGCGTCGCCACCACCTTCCGCAAGGAGCTGGAAAGCGCGGGCGTCATCTTCCGCTCGATCTCCGAGGCGATCCGCGAATATCCCGAGCTGGTGAAGAAGTGGCTGGGCAAGGTGGTGCCGCAGCGCGACAATTACTTCGCCACGCTCAATTGCGCGGTCTTTTCGGATGGCACCTTCGTCTACATCCCCGAGGGCGTGCGCTGCCCGATGGAGCTGAGCACCTATTTCCGCATCAACGCCGAGAACACCGGCCAGTTCGAGCGCACGCTGATCATCGCCGAGAAGGGCTCTTACGTCAGCTATCTCGAGGGCTGCACCGCGCCGATGCGCGACGAGAACCAGCTTCATGCCGCAGTGGTCGAGCTGGTGGCGATGGACGACGCCGAGATCAAATATTCCACCGTCCAGAACTGGTATCCCGGCAATGCCGAGGGCGTCGGCGGGATCTACAATTTCGTCACCAAGCGCGGATTGTGCCAAGGCGCGCGCAGCAAGATTTCCTGGACCCAGGTCGAAACCGGCAGCGCGGTGACCTGGAAATACCCCTCCTGCGTGCTCAATGGCGAGGACAGCGTGGGCGAGTTCTACTCGGTCGCGGTGACCAACAACCACCAGCAGGCCGACACCGGGACCAAGATGATCCACAACGGCTCGGGCAGCCGCTCGACGATCGTCTCCAAGGGCATTTCTGCCGGCAAGAGCAACAACACCTACCGCGGCCTCGTCCGCGTCGGCGCCAATGCCGAGAACGTCCGCAACCGCACCGAATGCGACAGCCTGCTGCTGGGCGACAAATGCGGCGCGCACACCGTGCCCTATATCGAGGTCAAGAACCCCAGCGCGCAGATCGAGCACGAGGCGACCACCAGCAAGATCTCCGACGACCAGCTGTTCTACGCGCAGCAGCGCGGGCTCGACGAGGAAGAGGCGATCGCGCTGATCGTCAACGGCTTCGCCAAGGACGTGATGAAGCAATTGCCGATGGAATTCGCGGTCGAGGCGCAGAAGCTGCTGGCGAT
>JAHJPT010000272.1 GCA_018819685.1 Alphaproteobacteria bacterium | reverse complement strand
TGATCGACGAGGGCTATCACCCGATGACGATGTATTTCCCGCTGGTGGTCCACGGCGCGATGCTGGTCGAACCGACCGAAACCGAGAGCAAGGCCTCGCTCGACCAATTCATCACCGCGCTGCGCAGTGTGGCACAGCGGGCCAAGGCGGGCGACCAGACGCTCAAATCCGCGCCGCATTACGCGCCGCGCCGTCGGCTCGACGAAACGCAGGCCGCGCGCAAGCCGGTGTTGGCGTGGCAGGATCCGCCCGCCGCTTCGGAAGCGCCAGCGGGCACTCCGTCTCGGAGCGAACGCGGCGGACGCTGAGCGGGTGCGCTAGGGCGTCGGCTCGTCCTTCGCCTTGACGGTGATCGTGATCTGCTGGAGCGAGATGATCGCCACCCAGAAACCGATCACCGACAGTGCGCTCGATCCCAGCACGGTGAAGGCCGCGCCCTTGAGCCCGTTCCAGTCCATCGCGATCTCGAGCAGAAGCAGCGAGAGCAGCGTCGGAACCGCGCGGACCGCGAAGGCGGTACCCGCGCGTCCGGCGCTGACCAGCAGCGATTCAAGGCTCGCCCCGACCAGTTCGATCGCCCCGGCGATCGCGAGAATGACCATCGCCCAATAGACCACGCGGAATTCCGGGCCGGCGATCAGCACCAGCCCCTCCCGCCCGAACAGCAGTGCCACGCTGACCGCCAGCACTCCGCCGACCAATGCGATATTGGCCATCCGCCGCGCCATCTCGTGCGCCGCATCGGCGGCGTGGACCAGCTCGGGATAGATCGCCTTGGAGACGGTCTGCGCCAGCTGGACCAGCGCCTGGCCAAGCTGGCTGGCGACGCGGAAGCCCCCCGCGAAGCCTTCGCCGCCGATCGCCCCGACCAGCAGGATCAGCACCTGCTTGCCGCCGACGTTGAGGCTGCCCGACATGTTGGTCGCCCAGACGAAACGCCAGGCACCGGGATGCGCGCGCGGAATGCGGGTCAGGCTGATCCGCGACAGATCGATCCGCTCGCGCAAGCCCGCGACCACCCACAAGGTCGCCGCCACCGCCACCTCGGCCGCCGCCCAGGCGAGCACGAAGCCCAGCACCGTGGGCATGAAGAACACCGCCAGCACCGCGCCCAGCGCGCGGACCACCGGCTGCACCGCTTCGGCGGCGGTGGCGGCGCCATAGGCGAAGCGCAGCCGCAACAGGCCCAGCGGCGTGGTGCGGATCGACAGCAGCGAGACCAGGCAATAGCCGAACGCCACCCATAGGAGATCGTCGGGCAGCGGCAGCCAGAACTGCGCGCTCCACACCAGCGCCGCCGCCAACACCGCGCCCAGCGCCACCGACATCAGGTCGAGCGCGATCGCGAAGCCGGTCGCCTCGCCGGGGCCGTCCTCGCCCGAACCCCAGCGGACCACGAATTGCCAGGTCTGGAAATTGGCGAGCCCCGTCACCGTCTGGCCCAGCGCCACCACCAGCGCGAAATAGCCGAAGCCGTCGAGCCCCAATGTGCGCGTCGCCAGCGCAAGATAGACCAGGCTCAGCACCGCGTTGATACCGCGCCCGCCGAGCAGCCAGCCGATATTGCCGAACAGCCGTTTCATCGTACCGACCGGGCTTCGCTACGCGGTTCTGGCGGCGAGGAGCTTCTCGGTGATCCGGTGCGAACGCGGTTCGTCGACATCGATCGCGTATTCGCCGTTGGAGAGCACGATCGGCGCCAACTTGTAGCCGAAGCGGCGCGAGATCTGCGCGAACAGCTTGTCCTTGTCGCCCCAGCCGAAATAGAAGCGCGCGAGGTTGATGAGGCCGAAGGCCTTGGCGATCCGCCCGGGGTATTTGACGAACTGTCCGCCGCTGCGCATGATCTCGGCGGCCGAGAGCGCGCCCTCATTGCCGATCCAGTAGGTGTTGCAGTTGGAATAGCCGCCGTCGGTGAATTCGTAGAACTTCTTCTGCCCCTCGGGATCGGCGGCGATGACGTCCTCCTTGCGCGCCAGCGCGGCGGCGGCATCGGCTCCTGCCGCGAGGCATTTCTCGACGAATTCGGCGTAGCCCTCGGGCGTCACCAGGCAATTGTCCGCAGTGGTGATCACCAGCGGGAAGGCGGCACCCTCGGCACCGGCGAACACGCTGTCGACGAGGTTGTAGGCACCGGGGCGAAAGCTCAGCCGGCCCTCGCGCTCCAGCCGGGCGACCAGCGGGATGGCGCGGATCTCGTCCGCCTCGTGCGCGACGATGCGGATTGCGCCGATCCGCTCGCAGGCTTCGAGCGCGGCGACGACATGCTCGATCATCGGCTTGCCCGCGACCGGGACGACGCTCTTCTGGCTGACGTTGGCGGCGGCGGCGAGCGGGTCGAGCGTGCCCGAGCGCTTGCCCGCCATGAT
>JAHJPT010000271.1 GCA_018819685.1 Alphaproteobacteria bacterium | reverse complement strand
TGCCGTAGAGATGGATGGTCATGCGTGCTCCGTCAGCGCGCTCCCGTCAGATGCGCGTCGGCGATCGCCACCGCCAGCGCGTCGGCCGCATCGGCGCCCGTGATCGCCGCGCCTGGCAGCAGGATCTTGAGCATCGCCTGAACCTGCGATTTCTCCGCCGCGCCGGTGCCGACCACCGCCTTCTTAACCAGCCGCGCGGCGTGTTCGTTCACCGCCAGCCCCGCCGCTCCGCAGGCCGCCAGCACGCAGCCGCGCGCCTGCGCCAGCTTGAGCGTGGACTGCGGGTTCTTGTTGACGAACACCTCCTCGGCTGCGGCACGGTCGGGAGAATGCGCAGCGATCACTTCGGCGACCTCGCGATAGAGCTGGGCCAGCCGCTCGGCCATCAACGCTTTGGGATCGGTCTTCACCTGGCCGTTGGCGAGATGCACCAGCCGCGAGCCCTCGGTGCGGATCACGCCCCAGCCGGTGCACGAAAGCGAGGGGTCGAGGCCGAGTATGATCATGCTCGCCCCTCGATGGCTTCGTCATGCTGAACTTGTTTCAGCATCCATTTCGCCGAATTGCACCGCAAGCGCAGGTGAAATAATGGACCCTGGAAGCGAAGCTGTGCTTGCACAAACGAGTTCAGGGTGACCATTTTCGGGGGGCTCAGCATGGTCGGCAACGATCGCTCACCCCATGCGTCACCCCTCGAGCTTCTCCATCACCTCGTCCGAGATGTCGTAATTGCCCCACACGGTCTGGACGTCGTCGTCGTCGTCGAGCGCGTCGATCAGCTTGAGCAGCGTGCCCGCGCTGTTCTCGTCCATATCGACGGTGAGATTGGGTTTCCAGGCGAGCTTGACCGTCTCGGCCTCGCCCAGCGCCTGCTCGAGATCGGTGGCGACCTGGTGCAGATCGTCCGCCGCAGTCCAGATTTCATGCCCGTCCTCGGTTGAGGCGATGTCCTCCGCGCCCGCTTCCATCGCGGCTTCGAGGACCTTTTCCTCGCTTCCGGCATCGACCGGATAGACGATGTAGCCGAGCCGTTCGAAGCCGTGCTGCACGCTGCCCTCGGTGCCCAGATTGCCGCCATGCTTGCTGAAGGCGGTCCGGACCGAGGTCGCGGTGCGGTTGCGGTTGTCGGTCAGCGCCTCGACGATGATCGCGCTGCCGCCCGGCCCGTAACCCTCGTAGCGCACTTCCTCATAGCTTTCGGCATCGCCGCCGGTGGCCTTGTCGATCGCCCGCTGGATATTGTCCTTGGGCATGGACTGCGCCTTGGCCGCGTTGACCGCCAGCCGCAGCCGCGGGTTCATGTCGGGATCGGGGGCGCCCATCTTCGCCGCCACCGTGATTTCGCGGCTGAGCTTGGAAAACAGGTTGGACCGTTTCTTGTCCTGCGCACCCTTGCGGTGCATGATGTTCTTGAATTTGGAATGGCCTGCCATGGGTATCGCTTGATAGATGTGGGAGGGATCAGAAGGTCGCAATAGCCGCATGACAAGCGAAACGACAAGCCTTGGCGAGGCGAATTCCGCCCGCGAGGAATGGCGGCGCTTCGCCGCCTTTCTCCGACGACCCGCCCTGCCCGCCCGCGCGCGACCGCCGAGCGGCGCCAGCCTGCGCGCGGTGCTGCGGATGCTGGGGCTCGACCTCGCGGTGATGGCGGTGCTGATTACGCTCGCGACGATCGTCGTCGCCGTCGGGATCGAGCTGCCCGCGACCGCGCTCGAGAACATGGATATCTCTTGGCTTGTCGTCGCGCTGGTGGTGATTGCCGCGCCGCTGCTGGAGGAAATCGCCTTCCGCGGCTGGCTCTCAGGCCGCCCGGCTCACGTCTTCGGGCTGCTGGCGATCGTAACGGCGCTCGGTTCCCTGGTAGCCATGGTCGCGCTGAGCGAGGCGACCGGTATTGGAGTTCTCTTCCCGGCGATGGCGCTCGTCGTGTTCTTCCTCGGCCTCGCTGCCGTGATCTTCTGGCACTGGCGGTGCCGCCCCGCGATGGGCTGGTTCGCAAAGACGTTCCCGCTGTTCTACTGGCTGAGCACCGCGGGCTTCGCCTGCGTCCACCTGCTCAATTTCGACGAGGGCAGCCTCTATGTCCTGCTCCCGCTGGTGCTGCCGCAATTCGTGACCGGTTCGATCCTGGGCTATCTGCGGGTGCATTACGGATTGTGGGCGGCGATGCTGCTGCATGCGCTCCACAATGGCACGGCGATGGTGCTGGTGCTTGCCGGAATGCTGCTGGCGGGCTGATCAGATCTTCACGGCGGTCCCGCTGGCGCTGACCATCAGCATCGAGCCGGTGTCGCCGATCACCTCGTAATCCAGATCGACCCCCACGACCGCATTGCCGCCGCGGCTGCCGCATTCGGCCTGCAATTCCTGGATCGCCTTCTCGCGCGCGTCCGCAAGGATGCGTTCGTAGCTGCCCGAGCGCCCGCCGACGATGTCGCGGATGTTGGCGAACAGATCGCGGAACAGGTTCGCGCCGACGATCACCTCGCCGGTCACGATGCCGAGATATTCCTGGATCGGACTGCCCTCGATCGTCGGAGTGGTGGTGACGGTAATCCCGCGCGCATCTTTCCAGGGGCTAGCCATTATCGGATGTCCTTCGTCTTCTAGTGCCGGATCCGCCGACCCTCGCGAGGATCGGCGGGCACTGTATGGCTATGGCAAAGCAGGTGGGCGATCAAGCATCAGCCGTTGACCACGATCCCGCCATTGGGGTGCAACACCTGGCCCGACATGTAGGAGGAATCCTCGCAGGCCAGGAACAGGAACGCGGGCGCGACCTCGTTGGGCTCGCCGGGGCGGCCCATCGGCGTGCCTTCGCCGAAATGCTCCATCTTCTCCTCGCTCGATCCGCCGAAGGGATTGAGCGGCGTCCAGATCGGCCCGGGCGCGACCGCGTTGACCCTGATCCCGTCATCGGCGAGATTCGCGCTCAGCGAGCGGGTGAAGGCGGTGATCGCCCCCTTGGTCGCGGAGTAATCGAGCAATTCGCTCGAGCCCTTGTACATCGTCACGCTGGTGCAATTGACGATCGTCGCCCCCTTTTTCAGATGCGGCCGGACCGCCTGCGCCAGATAGAACATCGAGAAGATGTTGGACTGGAAGGTGCGTTGCAATTGCTCTTCGGTGATGTCGGTGACGTCCTGATCGGGATGCTGCTCGCCAGCGATCTGGATCAGCGTGTCGATCCTGCCGAACTTCTCCAGCGTCTGGGCTACCAGCTCGTCCGCGTGGCTTTTCTGCCCCAGATCGCCTGCGAGCGAGAACACCTTCGCGCCCTCGGCCTCGCACAATTCGCGGGTCTTCTTCGCATCGTCGTGTTCGCACAGATAGGACATCGCGATACTGGCGCCCTCGCGCGCGAACAGCACCGCGGTCGCGCGGCCGATGCCGCTGTCGGCGCCGGTGACGATGGCGACCTTGCCCTTCATCCGCCCCGATCCGGGATAGCGGGGCTGCCATTGCGGCTTGCGGTCGAGTTCGGATTCATGACCCGGCATCTCGGGCTCTTCCGCGATCGGCGGGATGTAACTGGCGCCTTGGGTGCGTTCGAGTTCGTCGGACATGGTCGGATTTCCTTTGCAAAGAGAGTGCTTTGCAAAATTCAACCTGTCGGCAGGCCGACCGGTTCCGCAGCAGGGCGATGCCGCGGAACCGCTTATCGCATCAGAACCGGCGTATCAGGCCATCCCGAGCGCGTTCTTGTAGGTCTCCAGGATCGTCTCCTGTTCGGAGCGATCGTCGGGCTTCATCTTTCTGAGGCGAACCACCTGGCGCATGATCTTGGGATCGTAGCCGACCGCCTTGGACTCGGCATAGACGTCGCGGATATCGTCGGCGATGCCCTTCTTTTCCTCCTCGAGGCGTTCGATACGCTCGATCAGCAGGCGCAGGCGGTCGTCGGTGGCTTCGGCCATGGGTGTATGCTCCAATGAATGAGAATCGGTTGCCGGCCTGCTAGCCGACCGCGCCGGAACGGTGAAGGCGCAGGCGGGCTATTCCACGCGATTCTTCGCCACGCTCGCTTCCATCCGCCGCAATTGCTCGTCGCTGGCGGGCGTCTGGCGGGTGGCTTTCCAATCCTCCATCGCCATGCCGTGGATCAGCGCGCGCGCTTGCGCCTTGTCGCCCTCGTAGCCGGCATCGCGGATCCAGTCGGCGAGGCAATTGCGGCAGAAGCCCGACAGCCCCATCAGATCGATGTTCTGGGCATCGTGGCGATGGCGCAGATGGCGCACCAACCGGCGGAACGCCGCGGCGGCGACCTCGTCGGGCAGAGTGTCGAGCGGATCGGCAATTGTGGTCATGACGCGGCTTCATCCTTGAGTTGCCACAGAGGGCTGTCATAGCGGCAATCATGAGAAAATTCGATCCGCGCGGCCGCAAGGTCAAGATCCTCGCCACGCTCGGCCCCGCCTGCACCGAGCCCGACGTCATGCGCCGGCTGTTCGAGGCCGGTGCCGACGCTTTCCGCGTCAACATGAGCCATGGCGAGCACGAGACCCACGCCCAATCCATCCGCAACATCCGCGCGCTGGAAAAGCAGTTCGGCCGCCCGATCCCGATCTTCGCGGATCTCCAAGGGCCCAAATTGCGGGTGGGCAAGTTCAAGGACGGCAAGGCAGTGATCCGCCATTCGGGCCATTTCACGCTCGATCGCGACCCGACGCCCGGGGACGAGACCCGGGTCGAACTCCCCCATCCCGAATTGTTCGGCCTGCTGGAAAAGGGCCAGCGACTGCTGATCAACGACGGCAAGATCCGTCTGCGCGTGGTCCGCGCCGATGAAGATGCGATCCTGTGTTCGGCCGAGGTCGGCGGGGTGATTTCGGATCGCAAGGGCGTCAACGTCCCCGATGCGGAGATCCCGATCCCGGCGCTGACCGAGAAAGATCGCCGCGACCTCGCCTTCGCGCTCAGCCAGGGTGTCGACTGGATCGGCCTGAGCTTCGTCCAGCGCCCCGAGGACATCGCCGAGGCGCGCAAGCTGATCGGCGGCAAGGCGTCGCTATGCGCCAAGATCGAGAAGCCGATGGCGATCCGGCGGCTCGACGAGATCGTCGAGCTGGCCGACGGGATCATGGTGGCGCGCGGCGATCTCGGAGTCGAACTCGAACCGCAGGAAGTCCCGCCGCTGCAGAAGCGGATCGTCAACAAAGCGCGGCTGGTCGGCAAGCCGGTGATCGTAGCGACGCAGATGCTCGAATCGATGATCGAGAGCCCCGCCCCGACCCGCGCCGAGGTCTCCGATGTCGCCAATGCGGTCTATGACGGTGCCGATGCTGTCATGCTGTCGGCCGAAACCGCCGCCGGCGACTGGCCCGAGGAAGCGGTCACCATCATGCACCGCATCGCGGTCCAGGTCGAACGCGACGAGGGCTATATCGAGCGGGTGCGCTTCCTCGACACCCCGCCCGACCGGACCACCGCCGATGCGCTGGCGCATTCCTGCATGACCGTGGCGGACACGGTGGCGATCAAGGCGATCACGGTGTTCACGGGCTCGGGCTCCACCGCACGCCGCGTCGCCCGCGAGCGGCCTTCGGTGCCGATGATGGTGCTGACGCCCTCGTTCAACACCGCGCGCCGGATCGGGCTGCTGTGGGGCGCGCATGCCGTCGTCACCCGCGACATCGGCAGCTTCGAGGAGATGATCGCCAAGGGCAAGCGGATGGCGCTGCGCCACGGTTTCGCCACCGGCGGCGACAAGCTGATCGTGCTGGCGGGGGTTCCCTTCGGCACGCCGGGTTCGACCAATCTGCTCCACGTCGTCACGCTTACCGGGGACGAGTTGGACAAATACCAGAGCTGACCGCTGCGCCGGGCGCCGGGGCTAGGCGCTCGCCGCGCGCTCCAGCCGGGCCCGCGCTTCGGCCTCGCCGATCAACGGCAGCAATTCGCCCATGTCGGGGCCGTGACCCTTGCCGGTGAGCGCCAGCCGCAAGGGCAGGAACAATGGCTTGCCCTTGCGCCCGGTGCTCTGCTTGAGCCGCGCGGTGAGCGCATGCCAGGGATCCTGTCCCCATTCGAGCGCCGCGGCCGCTTGTCCTACGAACGCCCGGTCCTCGGGCGAAAGCTCGCAAGGCTCGATCGGCCCGGTGACCAGGTGCCACCAGTCCTGCGCCTGCGCGATCGTCTCGAGATTGGGCCGGATCGCGTGCCAGCCCGCCTCGCCCATTCCCTCGGGCAGGCGATCGGCGACCTCGGCATAGGGCAGCTGGTGGATGATCGCGGTGTTGACGCGTTCCAGATCGGCCTCGTCGAACCGCGCCGGGGCACGGCCGAACGTGGCGAGATCGAAGGTGTCGATCAGTGCCGCGCGATCGGCGATCGGCTCGACGGGAAGCGAGGTCCCCAGCCGCGCCAGCAGCGCGACGATCGCCTCCGGCTCCACCCCGCGCTCGCGCAAGGCGTCGCAGCCGAGCGAGCCCAGCCGCTTCGACAGCTTGCCCTCCGTGCCGACCAGCAGCGCCTCATGCGCGAAGGCGGGATGCGGCATATTTGCTGCAGAGGCGGGCGAGGCCATTCCCGCAGCATGAAGCGCAGCAAACATCTGGATCTGCACCGCGGTGTTGGAAACATGATCCTCGCCGCGCAGCACCTGGGTGACCCCCATCTCGATATCGTCGACCGCGCTCGGCAGCATGTAGAGCCACGAACCGTCCGCCCGTCTGACGACCGGATCGGACAGTTGCGCGGGATCGAATTTCTGCCTGCCGCGAACCCCGTCCTGCCATTCGATCGGCGCGGAATGATCGAGCCGGAAACGCCAGTGCGGCGCAATGCCTTCGGCCTCCTTGGCGGCGCGCTGCTCGTCGGTCAGCGCGAGCGCCGCCCGGTCGTAAACCGGCGGCAGCCCCCGCCCGAGCTGGATCTTGCGCTTGAGATCGAGTTCCTGCGCGGTCTCGTAGGCGGGATAGACCCGGCCCGCCGCCTTCAACCGCTCGAAAGCATCCTCGTAGATCGCCAACCGCACCGACTGCCGCTCCTCGCCATCGGGCTCCAGGCCGAGCCAGGCCAGATCCTCGCGAATCGCCTCGACATACTCCTCGCGGCTGCGCTCGGCATCGGTGTCGTCGATCCGCAGCAGGAAGCGACCGCCGCCCTTGCGCGCCGCCATCCAATTGTGGAGCGCGGTCCTGATGTTGCCGACATGCAGGCGGCCGGTCGGCGAGGGAGCGAAGCGGGTGATCACGGTCATGGCGCTGCGATTAGCCGAGCGCGCGCGCTATTGCGAGAAGAGCGTCATGCTGTGCCCGCCGCCTTCGATATGGATGCCGTTTGCGGGCGTTCGCGTAACCTGCCGGGGATCGTCGAGCACGGCGATGATCGCCTCCTCGGCTGGATAGCGTCCGCGATCGCAGATCGGCTCGACGATCGCTTCGGTGCGGAGCCGGCCATCGACATGGCGATAGGTCCAGCGCGGCGCGACGCATTGCGAGGCGAGAGCGATCGTGTCTTCGCTGACCGACAGGCTGATCCCGTGTCCGAGGTCGATATCCGCGCCATCGGCGCCCGCCACCCGGTATTCGCCAGCCGGCAGAAGCTGCTGCCTCTCGGGCCGTTCGGCGCCGGGCGGCGCAGGTTCCGGGGTTGGTGTTGCAACCGGCCCACCGGCAGGCGGCGCGGGTTCTTCTGCGACAACTGTGGTCGGCTCATCGTCAGCGCCGGGCTGACAGGCGGCGAGCGCCAGAGCGGCAAGCGGGGCGATACTCTTTCTCATGGTGCTGCCAACGCATGAGGCAAGGAAAAGCCCCGCCGGACCGTGCGGGGTCCGGCGGGGCCATGTGTGCGCCTTCAGAAGCGGATCGCGATCAGTCTTCCGACTGTTCCTCGGCTTGCGCCGCGTCTTCCTCGGTAGGAGCGGGAGCCTCCTCGTGCTTCTCGATCGCGTCGGGCGCTTCGGCCTGGTCGGTGCGCAGGTAATCGCCCGCGTCCGCATCGGTGCCGTGCGTTTCGCCTTCCATCCGCGCCAGCGGATCGTCGCCCATGGCGGCTTCCGCCCCTTGCGCGAGTTCGGCCTTGTGCTCTTCCTCGGCGGTCTGGGCGGCGATGATCGCTTCCTGCGCCTTCTTCCACTGCGAGCGCAGCGCGGCATCGCGGCCCGAGGCGGTGACGCGCATGCGGTTCATGCCCGCACCGGTACCCGCCGGGATCAGACGACCCACGATCACGTTCTCCTTGAGACCGATCAGCGTGTCCTTCTTGCCCTCGACCGAAGCCTGGGTGAGCACGCGGGTGGTTTCCTGGAAGGATGCCGCCGAGATGAAGCTGCGGGTCTGCAGCGACGCCTTGGTGATGCCCAGCAGGATGGGAACGCCCGCAGCCTTGCGCTTGTTGCGCGTCAGCTTGGCATTGGCTTCGTTCATCTCTTCCAGATCGACCTGTTCGCCCGGCAGCAGCGTGGTGTCGCCGCCATCGGTGATCTCGACCTTCTGCAGCATCTGGCGAACGATCACCTCGATGTGCTTGTCGTTGATCTTCACGCCCTGGAGCCG
>JAHJPT010000270.1 GCA_018819685.1 Alphaproteobacteria bacterium | reverse complement strand
TGACGCGAGCCGCGTCGATGCGCAGAGCAATCTGGAGCAGTTGCGCGCAATCGACCGCAGCGCGCTCGATGAGACCGACCGACTCGCTTACGACGTTTTCGCCTACAACCAGCAGCAGGCGCTCAAGGGATTGAGCGATCAGATTCTGGCGATCACCGAGGTGCGCCCGGTCAACCACTTCTCCGGCTTCCACACCTTCTATCCGACCTTCGCCAGCGGCCAGGGTGCGGCTCCGTTCAAGACGGTCGAGGATTACGAGAACAATCTCAGCCGCCACCAAACTATATCGAACTGAACGACCGCGCGATCGCGCTGTTTCGGGAAGGGCTCGATACCGGCGTCCTCGAAACCAGACTGACGATCGGCAATGTCATCGAGCAGCTAACCACGCTGGTCGAGATGCCGCTGGAGGAATCGCCTTTCTGGATGCCGGTGAAAGACTTCCCCGACAGCTTCACGGCTGCCGAAAAGGCTCGCCTGACGCGGGAATACCGTGCCGCGACACAGGACATCTATGCGGCGCACACGAGAATGCGGGACTTCCTGCGCGACGAATATCTGCCGCGCGCGCGGACGAGCGTGGGGCTGTCGCAGATGAAGGGCGGCGAGGCGCTCTATCGCCAGCTGATCGAGAGCACGACCACGCTGCCGCTCGAACCCGATTACCTGCACGAACTGGGGCTGAGCGAAGTCGCGCGGATCAAGACCGGGCTGGAAGAGATCAAGGCCGAGGTCGGCTTCGAGGGCACGCTCGACGAATTCTTCGACTACGTCCGCACCGATCCGCAATTCAAGCCCGAAAGCCGCGAGGCGCTGACGCAGAGCTATTACGACATCGGCAAGCAGGTCGATGCCAAGATCGACGAGCTGTTCTCGCTGACCCCTGCGGCGCCGCTCGAGATCCGGCCCTACGAAACCTTCCGCGAAGAATTCTCGGCGGGCGGGTCCTATGAATCGGGTGCGCCCGACGGGTCGCGCCCCGGGGTGTTCTATTTCAACGCCTACGACCTGCCCAGCCGGCTGACGACGGGCAATGTCACGCTCTTTCTCCACGAGGGCGCGCCGGGACATCACTTCCAGATCAGCCTGGCGCAGGAGAACGAAGCGCTGCCCGCCTTCATGCGTTTCGGCGGCACCACCGCCTTCGTCGAAGGCTGGGCGCTCTATGCCGAGACGCTGGGCGAGGAGATGGGCTTTTTCGAGGATCCCTGGAACCGCTACGGCACGCTGCAGGACGAGCAATTGCGCGCGATGCGGCTGGTGGTCGACACCGGGCTGCATTCCAAGGGCTGGACCCGCGAGCAGGCGATCGACTTCATGCTGGCGAATTCGGGCATGACGCGCACCGAGGTGGTGGCCGAGGTCGAACGCTATATCGCTATTCCGAGCCAGGCGCTGGCCTACAAGGTCGGCGCGCTCAAGATCCAGGAACTGCGCCAGCGGGCCGAGCAGCGGCTGGGCGAGGATTTCGACATCAAGGCCTTCCATGCGCAGGTGCTCGGCACCGGCGGGCTGCCGCTGCCGGTGCTGGAAGCGAAGATCGACCGCTGGATCGCGGCGGGCGGAGGCTGAGTGCGGCGACCCCGCGCTCGTTCGAAAACGGGCGCGGGTCTCGCCGCTAGCTGCGTCCGACGCTCACATATTCGAAGCCGCGCGCGCGGACGTCCGCGGGGCGATAGATGTTGCGCAGATCGACCAGCACGGGGGCCTTGGCGATCTGCTTGACGCGGTCGAGGTCTAGCGCCCGGAACGCGTCCCATTCGGTCACGATGGCGATCGCATCCGCGCCCTCTATGGCGGTGTAGGGATCGTCGCACATGCTCACTTCTGGCATCAACGCCCGGGCGGCTTCCATGCCTTCGGGATCGTAGGCGAACACCGCGGCCCCAGCATCGGTGAGCGTCTGCGCCACGGCGATCGCGGGAGAATCGCGCATGTCGTCCGTGTTCGGCTTGAAGGTCAGCCCGAGCAGCGCGACCCGCTTGCCGCGCGCGGCATCCTTGCCGCCCAACGCATCGAGCACCTTGCGACCCATCGCCCGCTTGCGGCTTTCATTGGCCTCGACAACTGCGGCAACGACCCGCACCGGGGTGTCGTAATCCTCGGCTGTCTTGAGCAGCGCCAGCGTGTCCTTGGGGAAGCAGGAGCCGCCGTAGCCGGGACCGGCGTGGAGGAATTTGGAGCCGATGCGATTGTCCATCCCGATCCCGCGACTGACGTCCTGGACATCGGCACCGACGCTTTCGCACAGATCGGCGATCTCGTTGATGAAGGTGATCTTGGTCGCGAGAAAGGCGTTGGCGGCGTATTTGATCAGCTCGCTGGTGCGACGCCCGGTGAACAGGATCGGCGACTCGTTGAGGAACAGCGGCCGATAGACCTCGCGCATGACCTCGCGCCCGAACTCGTCCTGCGCGCCGATGACGATCCGATCGGGACGCTTGAAATCGCCGATCGCCGCGCCTTCGCGCAGGAATTCGGGGTTGGAGACCACGGCGAAGCGATGAGTGGTGCCGCTTTCGGCGAGAATGCGCTCGACTTCGTCGCCGGTGCCGACGGGAACGGTCGACTTGGTCACAACCACCGCATCATTGGACAGGGTCGCGCCGATTTCCTCGGCGACCGCATAGACGAACGACAGGTCGGCGTGCCCGTCGCCGCGGCGGCTCGGAGTACCGACCGCGATGAAGATCGCTTCGGCGCCGGCGATGCCTTGCGCCAGATCGGTCGTAAACGTCAGTCGTCCCGCCTTGACGTTGCTTTCGACCAGCTTGTCGAGGCCGGGTTCGTAGATCGGCATCACCCCCTCGTGCAGCCGCGCGATCTTCGTCTCGTCCTTGTCGATGCAGACCACTTCATGGCCGAAATCGGCAAAGCAGGCGCCGGAAACCAGCCCGACATAACCCGAGCCGACCATCGCTATCTTCATGAAACACCCCCGGTGTGACGAATGGTGATCGTGCCGTCGGCGTCGACGGCCTGGATATAGCGTCGCTCCGCACCCTCGAGCACCAGCGCCGTCAGAACGCCGGTCCGGAAGGCGCCGGTATCGATCCCGATCCGATGCCCGCGATCCTCGACATCCTCGAAGATGGTGTGACCATGGACGACGACGTGGCTGAGTGGATCGACATGACGCAGGAAGCGCTCGCGGATCCACAACAGATCGTTGCGACTCTGGTCCTCGATCGGCCGCGAGGGATCGACGCCCGCGTGGACGAAGACATAGTCTCCGGCGATCACCATCTCATCCAACGACTGAAGGAAGGCGCGGTCGTCCTGCGGGATCAGCCGCACGAGCTCGTCCTGCAGTTCGCCCAGCGTGAGCGCGTCGAGGTCCTTGCGCGAGATGCCGTAGCTCATGATGGTCTCGCGGCCGCCATGCTTGAGAAAGTGCCGCAGCACGTCCTTGTCCTCGAAGCTGTCGAGAAACATTTCTTCGTGATTGCCGGCGAGGCAGCGCAGCGGGCGGCGGCTCTGCCATTCGCGCGCGGCGGCAATGACGCCGGCGCTCTGCGGGCCGCGATCGACCAGATCCCCCAGCAGGACTACGGTCGAGCGGGAGGCTGGCGACGCACCATCGTGGGTTTCGATCGCCCGGCGCAGCGCATCGAACAGGTCGAGGCGACCATGAACGTCCCCGACGACGTAGTAACGCTCGCCTTCCGGCACCGTCGCAAGCTTGGCCGGCGCGCTGGCCCTGCGGAATATCTGGCGGATGGAGTTGAGCATGGTCGTTCAGATGGCCCCGGAACGGAGCGTTGCAAGCCGCATAGGCGTACCGGCGCTGGCGAGCAACTGTGGGATGCCGATCGCGGTCTTCGCAGTTGCACAAAAACCACGCAAGCGGCCCCGTATCCGTAATAATCGCGGTCGAAACTTGCTTTCGGTGTATGGTTTGTGAAATATGGTTGCGAACACGATCGAGGAACCCGCACGAAAACCTGGGCCCGACGCGTTTGCAGGTGGGACGAAGCGACAACCATCAGGAGTCTGTCATGCTCACGTCCTCGCGCGGCCTTGCCGCATCGCTCGTCTTGGCGAGTTTTACCCTATCCGCTCCTGCCTTCGCGCAGACCGTCCTTCCGGCCGATGAGGTCGAGGAGCAAACCGAAGGCCCGATCACGATCTCGGCCAATGTCGCGCTGGCAAGCGAATACCGTTTTCGCGGGGTCGATCTGTCCGGCGGCGAGATCGCCATCCAGGGCGGCTTCGATCTGGGCACCGATTCCGGCTTTTACGTCGGCACTTGGGCCTCTTCGCTCGACGAAACCACGGTCGGCTTCGGTTCGACGGAGGTGGATATCTACGGTGGCTGGAGCGGAGACTTCGCCGAAGGCCTCTCCGCCGATGTCGGCGTGATCGGCTATCTCTATCCCGACGCGGGTCCAGGCGATTTCGACTATGTCGAAGTCTATGGCTCGATGGGGTTCGCCTTCGGTCCCGCCGAAGCGACCGTCGGCGTTGCCTATGCGCCCGAGCAGGACTCGCTGGGCGGGACGGACAATTTCTACATCTATACCGATCTCGGGGTGGGCATTCCCGGGACGCCGGTCAGCGTGACCGGTCATGTCGGCTACACCGACGGGTTTCTTACCTTCACCAACGACAGCAAGGCATTCGACTGGTCGATCGGCGCGGAAGCGGAACTCTACGGTCCGCTGTCGATCAGCGCTGCCTATGTCGGTGCCGAGGGCGACATTCCGGTCGGTGCGTATGATTTCGTCGATGACGCTTTCGTGGTGACGCTCAGCGCGAGCTTCTGATCCGGATCCGAACGGGGGCGGACCAGAACGCCGCCCCCTTCGGTCTGGTATTGGGCCACCGGCAGCGTTTCATTCCCTCCGCCCGTTAGCGGAAAACGCCGATCGATCCGGCGATTACCTCCGAATTGGATGAGATTATTTTGCCAGTAGTACGCTTTTTAGCGGTTATCTGAGCAATCGATTGCATTCAAAATCGTTGCAAGTAATCGGACTCCCCCATAAACGAATTACCGGGGGGATAAGTGATGGGGTTACTGTCTCAGCTCGATGCTGCCGAATGGCTTGCGTTGGTCCAGCACGAGCTGTTTCTGTTCGCAACCTTCTTTTTCATTCTCGGTGCGCTGGACGAATTCGCCGTCGATCTGACCTATGGCTGGCTCCGGCTGCGGGGGAAGGCCGCCACCGGGCGCGTCGACGAAGCCGAATTGCGCGCTCGACCGCTTGCGGGGATCGCCGCGATTTTCGTGCCCGCGTGGGACGAGGCGCGTGTCATTCGCCCGATGCTGACCCATTCGCTGCTGGCATGGCCGCAAGCCCAGGTGCGTTTCTTCATCGGATGCTATCGCAACGATCCGGCTACGTTCGACGAGGCCTCGATCGTCGCGCGCAGCGATGCGCGGGTCCATCTGGTGGTTCATGATCGCGATGGGCCGACCAGCAAGGCCGACTGCCTGAACGCGCTTTATGCGGCGCTGGTCGCCGAAGAGGAACGCGCCGGGCGGCGCGCGCGCATGGTCGTTCTCCACGACGCCGAGGACATGGTCGATCCGGCGGCGCTTGCCGCACTCGACATGGCGCTCGATCATGCCGAATTCATCCAGCTTCCGGTGCTTGCGCTGCCGCAACCGCGCTCCCGCTTCATCGGAAGTCATTACTGCGACGAATTTGCCGAAGCCCATGGCAAAGTGATGGTCGTCCGCAGCGGGCTCGGTGCGGGCATTCCGGGCGCCGGGGTGGGGAGCGCGGTGGAGCGCTGCACACTGGCGCGATTGGCCGAACTTACCGGAGGATTGGGCCCTTTTGCAACCACTTCGCTGACCGAGGATTATGAATTCGGGCTCAATGTGGGCTCCATTGGCGGGCGCGACCGGTTCCTGCGTTTGCGAACCCGAGAGGGGAGACTGATCGCAACGCGGGCCTATTTCCCATCGCGCATCGACACAGCCATCCGGCAGAAAACACGCTGGATTCACGGAATCGCCCTGCAGGGCTGGGATCGACTAGGCTGGAACGGCGGATTCCTGCGGACATGGATGAAGCTGCGCGACCGGCAGGGGCCATTCGCCGCATTCCTTTTGGCGCTCGCCTATCTCCTTGTCCTTGGGTCCGGCCTGATCGGCATCGCCGGGTGGTTTGGCTTATTCGTCCCTTTCAAGGCATCGCCCCTGCTTGCGACGATGCTGGCCATCTGTGGCATCGCGTTCGTCTGGCGCGCGCTGATCCGGGCAATTTTTACCGGCCGCGAATTCGGCTGGCGTGAAGGGTTGCTGGCAGTCGTGCGCATACCGGTCTCGAATTGTATCGCGATCATGGCAGGACGCCGCGCATTGATGGCTTACATTGCGACGTTGCGCGGCGCGGAAGCACAGTGGGACAAGACGGAGCACCTCGACCATCCCACATCGCTCATGCGGGAGCACGGCTCGATATGATCGTCCGGCCGACCCTCGGGTCTCTGCCGACATCGCGCTCAATCCGGGGTCAGCCGCTGGCGATCATGCTGTTGGTACTTGCTTGTTGGATAGGCTTGCGCGCCAGCTTCTGGTCAACGCCGAACCCGAGGAGCGATGCTCTGGTGCCGTTCGCCACAGAAGACCAGACATTCCGAACGGAGGGTCGCGGCCCCAGCGGACGAAAAGGCTCGCCGGCCTCACGGCGGATCCATGCCGCCCAAGAAACCGATGGCGTTCCGGGAAAGCGATTATCCAGCAGTGTCCTTCGCGCCGGGGTGCCGCCTCGATTTCCCTTTCCGATGCCGATGCTGAGCGGAGTGCAAATCGAAACCTTGCCTTTCGCAAGGTCTCCTTCCTCCACCCACGGAACGCGCTCCTTGGAACGGTACCAAGAGCCGACGCCCCTTGGCGCTGCCTCTTACTCGCTCTCTCTCAAACCTGCGTCGGTGGGCGACCCGCGGCGCTACTCGATCGACGGCTGGCTGTTCCTTCGCGAGGGCGGTGCGACCGATGCGGTCGACGCAGGCGCGGGACCGCTCGCGCCGAGCTATGGCAGGAGCCAGTTCGGGGCCGTGCTGCGCTACGATATCGGACCACGCACTTCCCACCTGCCGCAGGCCTATCTGCGCGCGACGGGTGCGGTCGATTCCCGCGAGGCGGATCTTGCTGCGGGAGCCAGCATCAGGCCGGTCGCTACCCTGCCGTTTCGTCTGCATGGCGAAGTGCGCCTGTCGCGGACCGGCGAGGGGGTCGAGTTGCGGCCCGCGGCCTTCGTCACCGCCGGCGTCGAGGAGGAGCTGCGCCCGCTTGCCGCGCGGGTCCGCTTCTATGGTCAGGCGGGCTATGTCGGTGGCGAGTTCGCCACTCCCTTCGCCGATGGCAGCCTCGTGGTCGAGCGCGACGCCAAGCGCTTCGCGCGCGGGGCACTCGCCGTCGGCGCCGGAGTAT
>JAHJPT010000269.1 GCA_018819685.1 Alphaproteobacteria bacterium | reverse complement strand
GGCGGCGCGGGCGCGGCCTCGGGCTGCGGCTCGACCCGGGGCGGCGCGACCGGCGCCGGGGGCACGAAGACCGGGCTTTCGCGCGGCAGCGCGGTGGGCGGGATGGTGAGCGGACTGGGCGGCTGCGGGGTCGCGGGGGCGGGATCCTGCGGTGCGGCGGCGGGCGCGGCGGGATCGGCGGGATCGGGCTGCGGGGTGGTCTCCTGCTCCTGCGTTTCGGGCTCGGACGTCGCCGTGGCATCGAAGGTGGTGACGCTGACGCTCTCGGGCGCGCCCGCGCCGCTGCCCACGCCGAGGCTGAGCAGCGCCCACAGGATCAGCAGCTCGATCGCCAGCGCGGCACCGATGGCGGCGGCGCGGCGCGGGAAGCCCTCGGGGAGGCGCGGCAGCAGGATGCGCGGCAGGACGGGGCGCGGCAGGGCGCGGGGAAGCGCGGGTCGCCGGGCGGGCCGCTCGCGCGCGCTGTGTTCGGTGACCGCGATAGCGCTTTCGTCCTGCCCGTGGCTCAATGGAGGTGCCGGTGGAAGTGTCGGTGGAAGCCGCAGCCCCTATGGATCGAAAGCTGAATATCGCCTGTCGCGCGCGCGCGCGCAAGCCTCGCGGTCGCGCCGCGCGCGCGCCGCGCGGGCCTGCCAGCACCATAAATCGCAAAAGCCGATCAGTGTGGATGGAGCAATCGTCTGGAACGATTGGACGCGCTCGCGCATCTCCCTTTCATGAACCGCAATCTCGCCAAGACGCTGAGCTTCCTCGTGCTCCACCTGCTGGTGGGGTTCAGCGTGGCCTATCTCTTCACCGGCTCGCTGGCGCTGGCGGGCGGGATCGCGCTGGTCGAGCCGCTGGTCAACGCGGTGGTGTTCTTCTTCCACGAGCGCGCCTGGGAGCAGGAACGCGCCCACGGCAAGCGGCCCGTGCTGCTCGAGCTGCTGCTGCACCGCCACGGCGCGCGGCAGTAGGACGGCCGGGGGTCCGGCCCCGCCGCCGCTCTGCGGGGAAGCGCAGCGCGGCGGCCGAGCCGCCCCCCATCGCGGTCAGTCCTTCGCCGCGAGCTGATCGGCGGGGAGGTAGAGCTCGCTGCCCTCCTCGCGGTATTTGACGCTCATCTCCGCCATCCCCTCGCGCGCCTGTTCGGCCTCGGCGGGGCTGGTCTCGCGGCGGATGTTCTCGGCGGCGAGATAGCTGTCGCTGTTCTGCTTCGCCGCGAAATCGCGCACTTCCTGCGTGATCTTCATGCTGCAGAATTTGGGCCCGCACATCGAGCAGAAATGCGCCGTTTTCGCCCCTTCCGCGGGGAGCGTCTGGTCGTGATATTGCTCGGCGGTGTCGGGATCGAGCGACAGGTTGAACTGGTCGCGCCAGCGGAAGTCGAAGCGCGCTTTGGAGAGCGCATCGTCGCGGACCTGCGCCGCGGGATGGCCCTTGGCGAGATCGGCGGCATGCGCGGCGAGCTTGTAGGTGACCACGCCCACCTTGACGTCGTCGCGGTCGGGCAGGCCGAGGTGCTCCTTGGGGGTGACGTAGCAGAGCATCGCGGTGCCGTACCAGCCGATCTGCGCCGCGCCGATGCCGCTGGTGATGTGGTCGTAGCCGGGCGCGATATCGGTGACGAGCGGGCCCAATGTGTAGAACGGCGCCTCGCCGCAGGCCTCCAATTGCTTGGCCATGTTCTCCTTGATCTTGTGCATCGGGACATGGCCCGGGCCCTCGATCATCACCTGGACGTCCTGCGCCCAGGCGCGCCTGGTGAGCTCGCCCAGCGTGTAGAGTTCGGCGAACTGCGCCTCGTCATTGGCGTCGGCGATGCTGCCGGGGCGCAGGCCGTCGCCGAGCGAATAGGCGATGTCGTAGGCCTTGCAGATCTCGGTGATCTCGTCGAACCGCTCGTAGAGGAAGCTCTCCTTGTGGTGCGAGAGGCACCATTTCGCCATGATCGACCCGCCGCGGCTGACGATCCCGGTCATCCGCTTGGCCGCCATCGGCACATAGGGCAGGCGGACGCCGGCGTGGATGGTGAAATAGTCGACGCCCTGCTCGGCCTGCTCGATCAGCGTGTCGCGGTAGATCTCCCAGGTGAGATCCTCGGCCACCCCGCCGACCTTCTCGAGCGCCTGATAGATCGGCACGGTGCCGATGGGCACGGGGGAGTTGCGGATGATCCATTCGCGGGTGTCGTGGATGTTGCGCCCGGTGGAGAGGTCCATGACGGTGTCGGCGCCCCAGCGGATCGACCAGACCATCTTGTCGACCTCGTTGGCGACGTCGGAGGCAACCGCCGAGTTGCCGATATTGGCGTTGATCTTGACGAGGAAATTGCGCCCGATCGCCATCGGCTCGCATTCGGGGTGGTTGACGTTGCTGGGGATGATCGCGCGGCCCCTCGCCACTTCGTCGCGGACGAATTCGGGGGTAACGTAATCGGGGATCTGGGCGCCCCAGTCCTGCCCGTCTCGGACATATTCGGCGAGCCGGGCGCGGCCCAGGTTCTCGCGCTTGGCGACATATTCCATTTCCGGCGTGATGATGCCGCGGCGCGCGTAGTGCATCTGGCTGATGTTGCCGCCGGATTTGGCGCGCAAGGGGCGGCGCAGCGCGGCTGGGAACGGCGGGACGCCGCCCGAGCGGTCGGGGCCGAGCTGGCCGTTGTCTTCCGGCTTCACCTCGCGCGGCGCGTATTCCTCGACGTCGCCGCGCGCGAGCTGCCAGTCGCGGCGCAGCGCGGGCAGGCCCGCCTGGAT
Source organism: Alphaproteobacteria bacterium (assembly GCA_018819685.1). Taxonomy (GTDB): domain Bacteria; phylum Pseudomonadota; class Alphaproteobacteria; order Sphingomonadales; family Sphingomonadaceae; genus Qipengyuania; species Qipengyuania benthica. The sequence continues at coordinate 4,574 of JAHJPT010000269.1, read as the reverse complement.
GTCGATGCTGGCGGCGGGATCGGTGTAGGGACCCGAGGTGTCGTAGACGCGTACCGGCGCCTCGCCGCCTGCGAGGTCGATCTCGCGCATCGCCACGCCCAGCTTGCCGACATGGACCTTGCGGCTGCCGCGGATCGGGCCGGTGGTGACGGTCACCGGCTCTCCGGTGGGGGAAATCTCGTGCGGGGAATTGATGTCGGCCATGGGGCTCGTGTCCTTCGCTGAAACGCGTGAATTGTCGAAAATGGGGATGAAAAATCAGAAGCGGATGATGGTCGCGGCGATCAGGCCGAGCCCGAGGAGAAGCGAGAGCAGCGCCCACAGGCGGGGGGCGGCGGTCATCAGCCTGCGGGCAAGTCCCATCACCCAGTCGCCCAATGCGAGAATGAGCGCGCCCTCGAGTACCATCCAGCCGCCGATCACCTTGATCAGCACCACCATCCAGCCCGCCGTGTCCCAGGATCCGACCAGATAGAGCGCGCCGCCCACCACCATGCAGATCAGCCCGGTGAGGAAGCGCGCGGCGGGGCTGCGCGCGAGATCGTCGACCATGCTCGCCCAGAAGCCGGGAACGCGCAGCTCTCCGACGCCGGCGGCGGCGGCGTAGAGGCCCATCACCATCACGATCCATGCGCTGGTTTCGAATTCGCTCGCCATCTCGCTCTCCTCGTCGGTCGACGAGAGCGGGCGCGCTTCGCTGCGACCCACTCCCTCCGCCGGTATCAGCCGGTTCAGGTTCGACGGGTCGGGCAGCGTGACCTGCCCCTCTCAGCCAGCACTGGCTCCCCGGGGATGGGTCTTCCTAGCCGATTGTCGCGAGCGGCGAAAGGGCGAGAACGGGAAGACGGAAGAGGAGGAAGGACGTCATCCCAGCGAAAGCCGGGATCTGCTTCGGGTCGAGGACTAGGCGGAGAGCGATCCCAGCCTTCGCTGGGATGACGTCTTTTATCGCAATGGTCCGGCGAAATCCGATTCTTTGCGCTGGCCTCTCCTGCTCCGACGCGGCATTCCTGCAGGCGAGAGGAGCGAGGCTTGAGCTGGGCGAGGGAACTGGAAGAACTGCGCCGCCGGGAGGCGCTGGCGGAGCAAATGGGCGGGACCGACAAGCTGGCGCGCCAGCATGCGCGCGGCAAGCTGGATGCCCGCGCGCGGCTGGCGGCGCTGGTCGATCCCGGCTCCTTCCGCGAAATCGGCAAGATCGCGGGCAAGGCGAGCTATGACGAGGACGGCGAACTCGCCGGCGTGCTGCCCGCGCCCTTCCTGTTCGGCAAGGCAGAGATAAACGGCCGGCCGGTGGTCGCCACCGCCGACGATTTCACCATCCGCGGCGGCGCGGCCGATGCCGGGATCAGCCGCAAGATGGTCCAGGCGGAGAAGATGGCGAACGAGCTGCGGCTGCCGCTGGTGCGGATGATCGACGGCACCGGCGGGGGCGGATCGGTCAAGACGCTCGAGCAGATCGGCGCGACCTATATTCCCGCGGTGCCCGGCTGGGGCGATGTGGTGACCAATCTCGAAACCGTGCCCGTGGTGGCGCTGGCGCTGGGGCCGACCGCGGGGCTTGGCGCGGCGCGGGTGGTGGCGAGCCATTATTCGATCATGGTCCGGGGCCTGTCGCAGATTTTCGCCGCCGGACCCGCTGTGGTCGATGGACTGGGTGAAGGCTACAGAGGCTCGCAGGACCACGCGCAGGCCAAGGAGGAGCTCGGCGGCAGCGCGATTCACACCCGCAACGGGGTGGTGGACGACGAGGTCGAAAGCGAGGCCGAAGCCTTCGCCCGCGCGCGCCATTTCCTCTCCTTCATGCCCGAGCACGTCGGCCAGCTGGCGCGGCGCGGTGCCTGCGACGATCCCGTCAATCGCCGCGAGGAGGCGTTGCTGAGCCTGGTCCCGCGCGAGGATAAGCAGGTCTATTCGATGCGCCGCTGTCTCGACATGGTGGCCGACAAGGGCACGCTGTTCGAGATCGGCCGGATGTGGGGCCGCGCGGCGATCACCGCGCTGGCGCGGCTCGACGGCTGGCCGGTGGCGGTGCTCGCCAGCGATCCGTCCTTCCTCGGCGGCTCGTGGGACGCCAAGACCAGCGAGAAGGTCGAACGCTTCGTGGCGCTGGCCGACCGCTTCCGCCTGCCGATCGTCCATCTGGTGGACAATCCCGGCTTCATGATCGGGCGCGAGGCGGAAATGGCGGGGACGATCCGCTACGGCGTGCAGGCGATGAACGCCGTCTATCGCGCCCGTGTGCCGCTGGCCTCGGTAGTGCTGCGCCGCGCCTATGGCATCGCCGGCAGCGCGATGAGCAATGCCGAGCGGTTCCAGTACCGCTATTGCTGGCCGAGCGGCGACTGGGGCTCGCTGCCGATCGCGGGCGGGGTCGAGGTGGCCTACAAATCCGAGCTCGAGGCGGCGGCGGACCCGGCGGCGGAACTGGCGGCGATCCGCGAGAGGCTGGACCAGGTCGCCAGCCCGTTCCGCAGCGCCGAGCGCTTCAACGTCGAGGACATCATCGACCCGCGCGACACCCGCCCGCTGCTGTGCGAATTCGCCGGGCTGGCGTGGCGGCGGCTGGCGGGGGAGTAGCCGCTCAATCTTCCTCGGGCACCGGCGGGCCGAACAGCGTACCCCGCTCCGAGAACAGCACGAAGGCCAGGCTGAGCACCGCGGTGACCAGCAGCGCCAGCGCCAGCGGGCGCGCGGTGCCGTCGTAGGCATAGCCGATATAGGCCCCCAGCGCCGCGCCGCCGGTCATCCGCAAAAAGCCCTGCGCCGAGCTGGCGGCGCCGGCGATATGGCGGAACGGCTGGAGCGCGATCGAGCCGAAATTGGCGCCGATGAAGCCGAGCAGGCTCATGTTCGCCGCCATCAAGGGCACGAAGGTCCACAGGCTCTCGTCGGGCTGGTTGGCGAACCACAATTGCGCCGCCGCCACGAGGATGAAGACGAACAGCGCGGCATGGCTGACGCGGCGGGCACCGTAGCGCTCGACGATCCGGCTGTTGAGCCAGTTGGCAATCGCCATGCAGCCCGCGCAGATGGCGAAGATGATATTGAAATCATCGCCCGCGCCGAAGGCTTCTCCGATCAGCTGCTGGCTGGAATTGATGAAGCCGAACAGGCCCCCGAACACCAGCATGCTGCCCAGAGTGTAGCCGATGGTTTCGCGCAGGCTGACCGCGCTTTTCATATTGCGCGCGATCAGCGGGATGCGGATTTCCTGGCGATCCTCTTCGTGCAGCGTCTCGGGCAGGCGAATGAAGACCCACGCGGACATGGCGATCCCGGCCAGGGCCATGGTCACGAAAATCCAGCGCCAGTCGCCCGTGAGCACCAGCACGCCCCGGCCGATCGAAGGCGCGATCGCGGGCACCAGCAGGAAGATGACGAAGATCAGGCTCATCATCCGCGCCATCTTGTCGCCGCCGACGCGGTCGCGAATGATGGCAGGCGGCAGCGCCACGATTCCTGCGGCGAAAAACCCCTGCGCCGCGCGCAGGATCACCAGACCGTCGAAGGTCGTCGCGATGGCGCAGGCGAGCGAGAGGCCGATATACGCCGCCAGCGCGACGAACAGAACCGGACGGCGTCCGAAGCGATCGGCGAAGGCCCCGGGCGCGAGGGTTCCGAGCCCCGCCGCCAGCAAATAGGCGCCGACCACAAATTGGCGATCGTTGCCGGGCGCGCCCAGGGTCTCGGCCAGATCGTCGAGCGCTGGAAGGATTGCGTCGATCCCGAAGGCGTTGAGCGCCATCAGCAGCGCCATCATCCAGAGCAACTCGCGCTCGCCGATCGGCTTGCGGATGGCAGCCGAGGAGGGCCGGCGCGCCCGGTTCGCCGGGCTTTGTGCCGGGTCTGGGGCGGGATCTTGGGCCGGGTCTTGGGGCTCGCCGCGCGCCGGTATGTCGTTTCGCATGTGCACAATATGCCGGTTGGAACCAACGGTTCCGATTTGCAACCCGCGCGCCTATCTTTGCTGCGCCATGAGCACGGACGATCATAGAGCGCCTGGGGCGGACGGGGCGGCGGACGGCGAAGAGGCCGAGGCGCAAGGTCTCCGCAAGATCATCCACGTCGACATGGACGCCTTCTTCGCCAGCGTCGAACAGCGCGACCATCCCGAATTGCGCGGGAAGCCCGTGGCGGTGGGCGGATCCGGCGGGCGCGGCGTGGTCGCGGCGGCGAGCTACGAGGCGCGCAAATTCGGGGTGAAGAGCGCGATGCCGTCTGTCACCGCCAAGCGATTGTGCCCCGACCTGATCTTCTGCAAGAGCCGCTTCGAGGTCTATCGCGAGGTCAGCCGGCAGATCCGCGCGGTGTTCCGCCACCACACCGAACTGGTCGAACCGCTGAGCCTCGACGAAGCCTATCTCGACGTCACCACCGACCGGCTCGGGATCGGATCGGCGACAAGGATCGCCGAGCTGATCCGCCAGGAAATCCGCGCCAAGACGCGGCTCACCGCCAGCGCGGGGGTGAGCTACAACAAGTTCCTCGCCAAAATCGCCAGCGATCAGAACAAACCCGATGGCCTATGCGTGATCCGTCCGGGCGAAGGCGCAGGCTTTGTGGCGGGCTTG